>NZ_DAORSQ010000035.1:0-25658 GCF_035443605.1 Actinotalea sp.
TGGTCTTGGTCTGGCCCTCGAACTGCGGCTCGCCGAGCTTGACCGAGATGACGGCCGTGAGGCCCTCGCGGATGTCGTCACCCGTGAGGTTCTCGTCCTTCTCCTTGAGGATGCCCTTCTCACGCGCGTAGCGGTTGACCAGCGAGGTCATCGCAGCGCGGAAGCCCTCCTCGTGCGTGCCGCCCTCGGTGGTGGAGATGGTGTTGGCGTAGGTGTGCACCGACTCGGAGTAGGCGTTGGTCCACTGCAGGGCGATCTCCACGGAGATCCGTCGCTCGGTGTCCTCTGCCTCGAAGTCGATGACCTCGGGGTGGACGACCTCGACCTTCTTGGCGCCGTTGAGGTGCTTGACGTAGTCGATGAGCCCGCCGTCGTACCGGTAGGTGACGGTGCGCGTGGTGACGCCGGCCGGGGAGGTGGCCGCCACGTCCTCGCCGTCCGCGACGGGGACAGCTGCGGTGACCTCGTCCTCGGTGCCGGTGTGCTCGGGCCGCTCGTCGGTGAGCGAGATCTGCAGGCCCTTGTTGAGGAACGCCATCTGCTGGAACCGGGAGCGCAGCGTCTCGAAGTCGTAGACCGTCGTCTCGAACGTCTCTGCGCTCGCCCAGAACGTCACCGTGGTGCCGGTGCTGTCGGTGGCCTCGCCCCGGGCGAGGGGTGCCTGCGGGACGCCGTCGGCGTAGGACTGGCGGTACACGCTGCCCGTGCGCCGCACCTCGACGTCGAGCGTGCTGCTCAGCGCGTTGACGACCGAGACGCCGACGCCGTGCAGGCCGCCCGAGACGGCGTAGCCGCTGCCGCCGAACTTGCCGCCCGCGTGCAGCACGGTGAGGACCACCTCGACGGCCGGCTTGCCCTCGCTCGCGACGATGTCCACGGGGATGCCGCGACCGTTGTCGACGACGCGCACGCCGCCGTCGGCCAGCAGGGTGACCTCGATGTGGTCGCAGTAGCCGGCCAGCGCCTCGTCGACCGAGTTGTCGACGACCTCGTACACGAGGTGGTGCAGGCCACGGGGGCCGGTGGAGCCGATGTACATGCCTGGGCGCTTGCGCACGGCCTCGAGGCCCTCGAGCACCGTGATGGCGCTGGCGTCGTAGCTGCCGTCACCGTCCGTCGAGGTGGGCGCGCCGGTCGAGGTGGGAGCCTCCGCGACCGCCTCGGCGGGCTGGTCGGCGGGCTGGTCGGGCACGGCAGGGGTGTCGGCCACGGGTGGAGGCGCTCCTCACGAGTGCACGGCTCGCGACGCGACGTGGTGCCGCGCGCGCTGAGCCCGGATCCTGGTGGGACGCGTCCCGGGCCCGACGCGCGCCATGAGCCCGGGGGCGAGGACGACGTCCGGCCCGCCGATCGCGCGAGCACCTGGAATGACGGCTTCAGTCTACCCGGTGATGGCCCTCAGAACCGCGCATGCACAGGCTTGACGGCTCGGGGAGCCCTGGGCGTGACCGGGTGGTCACGCGGGGGTCTTCGGGGCCTCCCAGGGCCGTTCCTGGCCGTGCGCGGGCGGGTCGACCCCCGGCCCCGCGCGCGGGGCGGACCGCGCGGGTCCAGCTGCTCAGCCGTAGGTGTCGCGCGGCCCCCGGCCCGGGACGGTGCGTGGGCCCTTGACCCAGCGCGGCCCCGCGGGTCCGAGCACCTGGACGCGGCGGACGACGTCGACGCCGACCTCCTGCTCGAGCCGGCCGAGCAGCTGGGGCACGAGCAGCGTGAGGTTGGTCGCCCACGCCGTCGAGTCCGCGCGGACCACGAGCACGCCGTCCTCGAACGTCTCGGGCACGCAGTGCTCCGCCACCTGGTCCCCGACCACCTCGCGCCACCGCCCGATGACCCCGCCGACCGACAGCTCGCTGCCCCAGCCGCGCTCGCCGGCCAGCCGCGCCAGGGTGTCCCCGACGAGGGTGGGGTCACGGCCGTCGCGGCCCGGTCCGGAGCGCACGTCCGACGGCGGCGTGCGGCGCCTGCCCGCGTCGCCCGGCCGCAGCCCTCGCCCGCGGGCTGCGGCCTTGGCCCGGTTGAGCGCCGCGCGCGCGACCTCGGACGCCGGGGTCAGGCCGAGCTGCTCGGCGACCGGGCGCTGGGGGTCGACGACGGGGCGCTGCGGTGCGTCGGGGTCGAGGAGGTCGTCGTCGTCAGCGGACACGCGTGACCTGCCCGCCCATGACGTCGTAGCGTGCGCCGGCCAGCTGCTCGGGGACGTCCTGCGCCACCGCGGCCGTGACGAGCACCTGCTCCGCACCGGCGACGAGGTGGGCCAACCGGTCCCGACGGCGGACGTCGAGCTCTGCGAACACGTCGTCGAGGATGAGCACCGGCTCGCTGCCCTCGGCCCAGCCCGCGATCGCGTCGTCCCCCGAGCCGTGGGTGAGCAGCTCGAACGACGCGAGCCGCAGGGCCAGCGCGTACGACCACGACTCGCCGTGGCTCGCGTACCCCTTGGCCGGCAGGCCGCCGAGCGTGAGCACGAGCTCGTCACGGTGCGGCCCGACGAGACTGACCCCGCGGTCGATCTCCCGGCCGCGCAGCCGGCTCATCGCCTCGAGCAGCTGGGCCTCGAGCAGCTCCGGCGTGTCACCGAGGTGCGGCACGTCCGGTGCGGCGCCGTCTGGCTCCTCGACCGAGCCGACGAGGCTGGACCGGTAGCCGAGCACCGCGGCTCCCTGCCCGTCGCTGACCTGCTGGTACGCGGCCGCCACATGCGGTCGCAGCTGGTCGACGAGCGAGACCCGCATCGCCAGGACCTGCGCACCGATCTGCGCCAGCCGGCTGTCCCACACGTCCAGCGTGCGCAGGTCGGCCGTGCCGCCCGAGCCGCGGCGCGCGCCGCCTGCCGTCTTGAGCAGTGCGTTGCGCTGACGCAGCACACGATCGTGGTCGGCCAGCACGCCGGCCATCCGCGGGGAGACCTGCACGCCGAGCTCGTCGAGGAAGCGGCGCCGGCCCTCGGGGTCACCCTTGACGAGGGCCAGGTCCTCGGGGGCGAAGAGCACCGTGCGCAGGATGCCCAGCACGTCCCGCGCCCGGCGCACGGGCGCGCGGTTGACCTGGGCCCGGTTGGCCCTGCCCGGGTTGATCTCCAGCTCGACGAGCGTCGAGCGCCCGGCCCGTGAGGCGCGCACCCGCACGACGGCGCGGGGTGCTCCGGCACGGACGAGCGCGAGGTCCGTGGCGACGCGGTGGCTGCCCAGGGTCGCGACGTAGCCCACGGCCTCGACGAGGTTGGTCTTGCCCTGCCCGTTGGGGCCCACCAACGCGCTGACGCCGGGCTCGAGCTCGAGCTCGACCTGCTCGTAGGAGCGGAAGTCGGTCAGCGCGAGCGTGCTGACGTGCACGGTCAGGCGCCGGGCGCCGCGGGTCGCACGGCGTGGCCACCGAACTGCTGGCGCAGCGCTGCGACGGCCTTCATCGCCGGGGAGTCGACCTGCCGCGAGGAGAACCGGGCGAAGAGCGCCGCGGAGATGACCGGCAGCGGCACCCCGCGGTCGATCGCCTCGTCGACCGTCCACCGGCCCTCACCCGAGTCCTCGACGAAGTCGTCGATCCCGGCGAGCTGCGGATCCTGCTCGAGGGCCGCGACCAGCAGGTCGAGCAGCCAGGACCGGACGACGGTGCCCTGGGTCCACGCACGGAGCGTCCCCGTGACGTCGGTGACGAGCTCCTGGGCCTCGAGCAGCTCGTAGCCCTCCGCGTACGCCTGCATGAGGCCGTACTCGATGCCGTTGTGCACCATCTTCGCGAAGTGCCCGGCGCCCACGGCGCCCGCGTGCACGAAGCCGTTCGCGCGCGGGCCGGCGGGCCGCAGCGCGTCGAAGACGGGCAGGAGCGTCGCGACGTGCTCCGCGGAGCCGCCGACCATGAGCCCGTAGCCGTTGGCCAGCCCCCAGACCCCGCCCGAGACCCCGACGTCGAGGTAGCCGATCCCTCGTGTCGCGAGCGCCTCGGCATGGCGTGCGTCGTCGGCGTAGTGCGAGTTGCCACCCTCCACGACGATGTCGCCCGCGTGCAGGAGCGTGCCGAGCTCGTCGACGACGCCCTGCGTGGGGGCTCCGGCCGGCACCATGACCCACACGATGCGCTGCTCCGCCGGCAGGGCCTGCACCAGCGCGGCGAGGCTGGCGGTGTCGGTGACCTCGGGATTGCGGTCGTAGCCCGTGACCTGCACCCCCGCGGCGAGCAGACGGGTGCGCATGTTCGCGCCCATCTTGCCCAGGCCGACCAGACCGACGTGCATCAGCTGGCGAAGCGGATCGGCACGAGCAGGTAGCGGTAGCTGCGGTCGTCCTGACCGTCGAGGGAGCCCTGACCGGTGAACTCGACCGGCTTGTTGGGGTGCGTGAACGACAGCCGGACGAACGCCGTGCTCAGCGCGCCCAGGCCGTCGAGCAGGTACTGCGGGTTGAACGCGACCGTGATGTCCTCGCCCGTGAGCGAGGCCTCGAGGGCCTCGGAGGCCTGGGCGTCGTCGCCCTGTCCGGCGTCGAGCACCACCTGACCCTCGGAGAACGCGAGCCGGATCGGGGTGTTGCGCTCGGCGACGAGGGCGACGCGACGGGCGGCCTCGGTGAGCGCGCTCGTCGCGACGACGGCGTGGATGGGGGTCTCGTCCGGGAAGAGCCGGCGCACGGCGGGGTAGTCGCCGTCCACGAGGAGCGACGTGGTGTGCCGGCCGCCGGCCTCGAAGCCGATGAGGTCGACACCGGCGCCGGTCGACAGCGCCACGGTGACCTGGTCGGTGCTGCCGAGGGACTTCGCGGCGTCCGACAGCGTGCGGGCGCGCACCAGCGCGACGGCGGACAGGCCCGGGCTCGCCGGGGTCCACGTCAGGGTGCGCAGCGCGAGCCGGTAGCGGTCGGTGGCGAGGAGCGTGATGGTCTCGCCCTCGATCTCCATCCGCACGCCCGTGAGCAGGGGCAGCGTGTCGTCGCGGCTCGCGGCGACGGTCACCTGGGCGACGGCCTCGGTGAGGTCCTCGCCACGCACGGTGCCCACCTGGGCCGGCATGGCCGGCAACGCGGGGTAGTCCTCGACCGGCATGGTGAGCAGCGTGAAGCGGCTCGCACCGCACGTGACGATGACCTTGTTGCCCTCGAGCACCAGGTCGACGGGCTTGGCCGGCAGGGCGCGGGCGATCTCGGCGAGCAGTCGGCCGGAGACGAGCACGGTGCCCGGGTCGGACACGTCAGCGGTGATCTCGGACCGTGCGGAGACCTCGTAGTCGAAGCTCGAGAGCTGGACCACTCCGGTGCTGTCGGCCTCGAGGCGGACGCCGGCCAGCACCGGGACGGGCGGCCGGGTGGGCAGGGAGCGCGCCGTCCAGGTGACGGCCTCGGCGAGGACGTCTCGGTCAACCCTGAACTTCATCGCTGTTCCCTCCAGCCCACCTGTCCGGAGGCACCGCACGGCACGACGACGTGCCGGGTCCACCGGGATCTGGCTGAACAGTACGCGAGTGCACGGACGAAGGTCAGCAGGAGGGCCCGCTGGTGCGCTGGCGGGTCCCCGGGGTCATGACGGTGCTCGGAGCTGGAGGAGATGGAGGGGTTCGTCATCATCATCGGGTCTGTGGATCCTGTGGACATCCGGTGTCGGGCCAGGTCAACGGCCCGACCGGGGTGTGGACGGCCGGTTCGGTCTCGATGGGGACGGCGGGGTTCGTCCGTGGACGGACGCCCGCCGTCCACGGAGCGTCCACGAACCTGTCATCTGCCGTACACAGACGGGCCCGTGTGCGTCCACCGCCATCCACAGGGATGTCCACAGGTGTGAACAGTCGTCCCACGGTTCAGCATGCGGGACGGTGACCGGGAGGTGGGCACGGTGGCGGGGCTCGCCCACGGTGCCGGGGAGGTGCCGGGGCGGGGTGAGCGGGAGGGTGCGGTCAGCCGCGGTGCTGCTGCTTGATCCGGCTGGTGAGCTCGGTGACCTGGTTGTAGATGGACCGACGCTCGGCCATGAGCTCGCGGATCTTACGGTTGGCGTGCATCACGGTCGTGTGGTCACGGCCGCCGAACTGCTGGCCGATCTTCGGCAGGCTCATGTCCGTGAGCTCGCGGCACAGGTACATGGCGATCTGGCGGGCCGTGACGAGCACGCGCGAGCGGGAGGAGCCGCACAGGTCGTCGATCGTCAGGCCGAAGTAGTTGGCGGTCTGGGCGATGATCGCGGCCGCCGTGATCTCGGCGGTGTCCTGGTCGGTGATGAGGTCCTTGAGGACGATCTCCGCGAGGGCCAGGTCCACCTGCTGCCGGTTGAGGCTGGCGAACGCGGTGACCCGGATGAGTGCACCCTCGAGCTCGCGGATGTTCGTGGAGATCTTCGACGCGATGTAGGACAGCACGTCGTCCGGTGCGTAGAGGTTGGTGCTGCCCGCCTTCTTGCGCAGGATCGCGATGCGGGTCTCGAGGTCCGGCGGCTGCACGTCGGTGATGAGGCCCCACTCGAAGCGGGAGCGCATGCGGTCCTCGAAGCCGTTGAGCTGCTTGGGCGGCAGGTCCGAGGTGATGACCACCTGCTTGTTCGCGTTGTGCAGCGTGTTGAAGGTGTGGAAGAACTCCTCCATCGTCTGTTCCTTGCCCTGCAGGAACTGGATGTCGTCGATGAGCAGGACGTCGACCTCGCGGTAGCGGCGCTGGAACGCGCCGGCCTTGCCCTCGCCGATGGAGTTGATGAAGTCGTTGGTGAACTCCTCCGAGTTGACGTAGCGCACGCGGATGCCCGGGTAGAGCGAGATCGCGTAGTGCCCGATGGCGTGCAGCAGGTGGGTCTTGCCCAGCCCGGAGTCGCCGTAGATGAACAGCGGGTTGTACGCCTTGGCCGGCGCCTCGGCGACCGCGACCGCCGCGGCGTGAGCGAAGCGGTTGGAGGCCCCGATGACGAAGGTGTCGAAGAGGTACTTCTCGTGCAGGCGGGCCGGCTCGACGGCGGCACGGCCGTGCTGGGCGCGGCCCTGGGAGCGCTCACCGTAGGGCCGGTCGTCCGCGCGGTGGTCCCGGGCGTCGGCGCGGTGGTCGCGCTCCAGCCGGTGGTCGGGGCGGTGGTCGGCGTCGAGGTCCGCCCGTGGGTCGCCGGTGTGGTCCGACGTCCCCGCGAGGAAGTCCGCCGCCGCGAGGTCGAGGTGGTCGGTCTGGCCGGACGGTGGGCGGGCAGCGTCGCTGCCCAGGGACGGGTCGACGGTGACCGCGAACCGGGTGTCGGACTGCAGCACGCTGCTCAGCGCGGCGGTGAGCTCGGTGCGCACGCGCGACTCGAGGTAGTCCTTGGTGAACTCGTTGCCGACGGCCAGGAGCACGGTGCCGTCGAGCAGGCCGAGGGGGCGGGCCAGCCGGATGAAGGCGAGCTGCTGTGCCGAGGTCGTCGGGTCGTTCGCGATGCGACCGACGGCGCGGTCCCACAGCTGGGCGACCGAGTCGTCCTGTCCTGGCACCGGTGGCTCCTGGGTGGGTCCGTTGATGTCCGTGCTGGTGAGCCGGAAGTCTCGCATGGTCCGAGCTCGGTCCACACAGTTGTCCACAAGCTGTGTGCTCAGGGTTGCCGGCAGCAGCGGCACTGCGCCGACGCTGGCCCGAGGCCGGTCCTCCATGACCGGATCGGGCGGGTCGTCGTGCTGTCATCGTGCTCCACGGCGTGTCGCGAACAGACCGCCGACCCCCGAGGTGGATCCTAGAGGGTTGCGCCCCGCTGATGTGACCACGCGGATCAGGTGTGCCCGCCGCACCGGTCTCGTTTGACCCGCGCACGCCCGCCGCGTACCGTTACACAGCCGTTCTCTGACGGCTCCTGCTCGCGTGCCCGCGACCGGCCTGCCGGTCGCCGTGCGCACCGCAGGGGCTCGGGAGCAGCATGAGTGTCCGCCGTCCGGGCGGTGACCTGACCACATGGAGTCTGACGTGTCGAAGCGCACTTTCCAGCCGAACAACCGGCGCCGGGCCAAGACCCACGGCTTCCGGCTGCGCATGCGCACCCGCGCCGGCCGGGCGATCCTCTCTGCCCGCCGGGCGAAGGGCCGCGCGGAGCTCTCCGCCTGACCTGCTGTGCTCCCTGCTCCCCTGCGGATGCGTCCGGCCGACTTCGCGCTGACCACTCGCCGTGGGGCACGGGCCGGACGCACGACCCTCGTGGTGCACTGCCGACCGGTCGCTGACCGTGTCCAGCCGCACGTGGGGTTCGTCGTCCCCAAGGCGGTGGGCGGGGCCGTCACCCGCAACAAGGTCCGACGAAGGCTGCGAGGTCTGGTGGTCGAGCTGAGCGACGCGCTGCCGCAGGGCGCCGACGTCGTCGTGCGAGCGCTCCCGCCGGCCGCCCGGGCGGACTACGCCGCGCTGGGCCAGGACTACCGCGGCGCCCTGGCGCGTGCCGCCGAGCGCGCCTTCGGAGCGCGGCCATGACCCTCGAGCGCATCGCCACCCTCGTGCGCCGGCTCCCACAGCTGGTGCTGCTCGGGCTGCTCCGCGTCTACCAGAGCACCATCTCCCCCCTGACGGGCCCGAGCTGCCGCTACTACCCCAGCTGCTCGCAGTACGCCGTCGTGGCGGTGCAGCGGCACGGTGCCGTGCGGGGCACGTGGCTCGCCCTGCGTCGGCTGGGCCGGTGCCACCCGTGGACGCCGGGCGGCGTCGATGACGTCCCGCCCGCCCACGAGAAGACCTCCGCCCGGGACCACGGGCACGCCGAACGAGCGAGGAGCTCCGCGCGATAATGGATACCATTCTCTATCCACTCATGGTCCCCGTGGCCTGGATCATGGTGCAGTTCCACTCGCTGCTCACCGCGCTGGGGCTCTCTGCCTCCTCGGGTGCCGCCTGGGCGCTGTCGATCGTCGGTCTCGTGGTCGTCATCCGCATCGCGCTCATCCCGCTCTTCGTCAAGCAGATCAAGGCCTCGCGCGGGATGCAGATGCTCTCGCCGGAGCTGCAGGCGATCCAGAAGAAGTACAAGGGCAAGACGGACCCGGCGTCCCGCGAGGCCATGAGCCGCGAGACCATGGAGCTGTACCGCAAGCACGGGACCAACCCGTTCTCGTCGTGCCTGCCGATCCTGGCGCAGTCACCGATCTTCTTCGCGCTGTTCACGGTGCTCAACAACCTCAAGTCGCTGGCCGAGGGCACCTACGCGCGCGACAGCATCGGCCCGCTCACGCAGGAGCTGGCGATCCAGGCGAACGACGCGACGCTTTTCGGGGCCCCGATCTCGTCGTCGTTCCTCTCCCCCGACGCCTCGACGGCGACCCGGATCGTCACCGTGGTGCTCATCGTGGCGATGTCGGTGACGACGTTCACCACGCAGCGCCAGCTGACCCAGAAGAACATGCCGGCCTCGGCGCTGCAGGGCCCGATGGCGCAGCAGCAGAAGATGCTGCTCTACGTGCTGCCGTTGGTCTTCGCCTTCTCGGGCGTGAACTTCCCCATCGGTGTCCTCATCTACTGGACGACGACCAACCTCTGGTCGATGGGCCAGCAGTTCTACGTCATCCGTCGCAACCCGACCCCGGGCTCGGAGGCCGAGCGTGCGCTCAAGGCGCGCCGGGCCAAGAAGGCAGCCGCCAAGGGGATCGTGCTCGAGGAGGAGGCACCGGTCGTCGAGGAGAAGCCGCGCGGCCAGCGTTCCCAGCCCAAGCGCAAGGAGCGCGACCGTCGGCCGGCCGGAGCCGCGCCCGCCGCGAGCGAGGACGACGCCGCGGCCGACTCCGGAGCCGCCGAGCAGACCAGGGCCGCCGGCACGACGGCGCCCGCACCGCGCAAGCCCGCCGGGACCACGGGGGCACGCACGGGCGGGACGAGGCCCAAGGCCGGCACGACGCCGACGCAACGCAGCGGCTCGAGGAAGGGCACCGGCGCAGCCGGCCTCACGCAGGCGCCCACCCCGCGGTCCGGCGCGTCGACGAAGCCGGCAACGGAGGCGAAGGGTCACCCGGGCACGGGCGCCGCCGGCAAGGTCGTGCCGGTTCCCGGCGAGGACGAGGCGTCTGTGGAGGGCTCGACGGCCGCCGACCCGGCTCCGACGCCCGCCGACGCGACGCCCGCGGCCTCCGCCACGGTCACCGATGGCGCGGCGGCGCCCCGCGCCCCCCGCGCTGCACGCCCCCCGCGCACCGCCAAGGCCCCGACCGACGCCCCGGCCGGGGCGGTGGACGGTGACGGTGCGGTGGGTGGTCCCACCGACGGCACGCCCCCGCGCAAGCCCCGCACCCCGCGCACGCCCAAGAGCTGATCTGCGGCGACGCCGCAGAACTGGACGAGGAGAACCGATGAGTGAGACCCCCACGCAGGACGCCCCCCAGGTGGTGACGCGACGGCTCGAGGAGGAGGGCGAGGTCGCGGCCGACTACCTCGAGGAGCTGTTGGACATCGCCGACCTCGACGGTGACATCGACATCGACGTCGACCACGGGCGCGCGGCCGTCGAGATCGTCGCCGAGGCCGGCTCCGAGCGTTCGCTGCGCCGGTTGGTCGGCGCGCAGGGCGAGGTGCTGGACGCGCTCCAGGAGCTGACCCGGCTCGCAGTGCAGGCCAAGACGGGCGAGCGCAGCCGGCTGATGCTGGACGTCGCCGGGTTCCGGGCTCACCGCAAGGTCGAGCTGGCAGAGGTGGCACGGGCCGCGATCGCGACGGTGCAGGAGACCGGCCAGCCCTTCTCGCTCGTGCCGATGAACCCGTTCGAGCGCAAGGTGGTCCATGACGTCGTCGCCGAGGCCGGTCTCGTCAGCGACAGCGACGGCGTCGAGCCGGCGCGATTCGTGGTCGTCCGCCCCGCGTGAGTTTCACGTGGAACATCGACGTCACGCTCGGCACGCGATCTGCGGCGAGGGCGTCGCAACGGTGCGCCGTCCTGGCCTGAGGAGGGCGTGATCCGTGGTGGACGAGATCGAGCTCGAGCGCTCAGCCGATGACCCTGAGGTCATGGAGTTCCTCGGCGGCGCGCACGCGACCATCGCACGTTTCGCGTCGATGCTCGCGGACGAGGGCGTCACCCGGGGACTCATCGGGCCCCGCGAGGTCCCGCGGCTGTGGTCGCGCCACCTGCTCAACTCGGCCGCAGTGGCGAGCTTCCTGCCGCCCTCGGGCACGGTGGTCGACATCGGTTCCGGGGCCGGCTTGCCGGGCGTCGTCCTCGCGGCCCTGCGGCCGGACCTCGATGTCGTGCTGGTGGAGCCGATGGAGCGCCGCACCGTCTGGCTCCGCCACGTCGTGGAGAGCCTTGGACTACCCCGGGTCGAGGTGGTCCGCGGGCGCGCGGAGGACCTCGTGGGGCGGTGGGGCGCCGACGTCGTGACGGCCCGCGCCGTGGCTCCGCTCGACCGGCTGGTGCCATGGACGCTGCCCCTGCTGCGAACCGGTGGTGTGCTGCTGGCGATGAAGGGCGACCGCGCCGTGGAGGAGGTCGCCGCAGCGCAGGCGGTCATCGCGAGCCATGGAGGCGGTGACGTCCAGGTGATCTCTGCCCCGAGCATCCCTGGCTGTGGTACGACCGTCGTCCGGGTGCGGCGCGTCGGTCCGATCCCGTCGGCGCCGCGGCGGGCCAAGCGTCGCTGACGAGGCGAGCCAGACACTGCGGACCGGGGTCGACGCGGCGGGACCTCACCCGACGGACTCCGGCGAGGGAATCGCGTTTCACGTGGAACATGAGAGGCGCCGGTGGGGGCTGTGTGCCGCGGCGTCTCGGTGCAGGCGTGCACGTCCAGCCGTGGGCGGTCGTGCGAGGCGGCATCGGACGGTGCCAGTTGCCGAACGTGGCACCTGGTGCAGGTGCGCTGGTCGGAGCGGGCCGGAGCGGGCCGGAGCGGGCCGGAGCGGGGCGGCGCTGGGCGGCGCTGGGCGGTGCTGGGTTGTGGATGACGGGTGACCGGGCCACCTGGAGACCGCTGACGGGGCGACAGGCGACCGGGGACGCGGGGAGCGGGCGACAGGCGACCGGGCGACCGTTGATCGGGCGACTTCTGACCGGGGACCCGGGGACTGGGCGACAGGCGACCGGACGACCGGGCGACAGCTGACCGGGCGACTTCTGACCTGGCGACCCGGGGACCGGGCGACAGGCGACAGGTGACCGGGCGACAGGTGACCGGGCGACCGGGCGACCGCTGACCGGGCGACAGGTGGCAGCTGACGGTCAAATCCTCGGCCTGGTGACCGCTGACGGATGATGGGGAGACAACTGAGTACGCGACCGGTGATCACGCGGCGGTCGACGGCCGACTCCGCGGCCCGGCGACAGACGGGGTCCCCCCAGGGACGGCTGACCGGTGACGAGCGGCTGCTGAGGGTGATGGCTGCCGGCTGACCGGTGACCGTGGACGTCGCGCGACAAGGTCGAGCCGACCTGCAGCAGCGAGTCCCGCGCGGTCGTGCCGGTGCGGAGGCCGTCCGGCATGGAGTTCCGGGGCGGTGACGGTCTCGCACGGAATCCGGGAGCGGACACCGGTCCCGGGTGTTCCACGTGGAACATCGACCTCGGGCCCCGGCCCGGCAGTCGCGGGTTGCCGGGGTGCGACCACGGTTCACGGACACGACACCGCGGCTCAGACGCACCTCCGGAGCGCCTGAGCCGAGGGAGCCTGTGGACCGTGGGCGGCGGCGTCGGGATGCGATGGCAGGATGTGGTGACGTCAGGACGGGAGAGCGTGTGGATCAGCAGGAGACCGGCGACGTTTCACGTGAAACGCGCGAGCGGGCCGATGAGGCGCGCCGCGCGGCGATCATCGACAGTCTGCCGAGCGCCGACGACTCGACGCCCTTGGCGACGCAGCTCGCGGCCGACGCCCGACGGCGCATCGAGCTGTCCGGCCGCAGCTTCACCCGCCCGCACTCGACGCGGGTCATCACGGTGGCGAACCAGAAGGGTGGCGTCGGCAAGACGACCACGACGGTGAACCTCGCCGCGGCCCTGGCCCAGGCCGGCCTCAACGTGCTCGTCATCGACAACGACCCTCAGGGCAACGCCTCGACCGCCCTGGGGATCGAGCACCACGGCGGGACGCCGTCGGTCTACGAGGTCCTCGTCGAGGACGAGGACCTTGCGGCCGTGGTGCAGCAGAGCTCCCGCATCCCAAGGCTCTGGTGCGCGCCGGCGACGATCGACCTGTCCGGCGCGGAGATCGAGCTCGTGTCCCTGGTCGCGCGGGAGAACCGGCTGCGCACGGCGGTCGAGACCTACCTGGCGCACCGCGAGGCCACCGGGATGGACCGGCTGGACTACGTGCTCATCGACTGCCCGCCGAGCCTCGGCCTGCTGACGGTCAACGCCTTCGTCGCCGCGCGGGAGGTGCTCATCCCCATCCAGTGCGAGTACTACGCCCTCGAGGGTCTCAGCCAGCTTCTCAAGAACGTCGAGCTCATCAAGAACCACCTCAACCCCGGGCTGCACGTCTCGTCGATCCTGCTGACGATGTACGACGCGCGGACCAACCTCGCCCACCAGGTGGCGGCCGAGGTGCGTGAGCACTTCCCGGCCCAGACGTTGCGCACGACGGTGCCTCGCTCGGTACGGATCTCCGAGGCGCCGAGCTATGGGCAGACCGTGATGACCTATGACCCGGGTTCCAGCGGTGCACTGGCCTACCTCGCCGCAGCGCGAGAGCTGGCCGACCGCGGAGCCCCCGCCCGCCTGACCCCCGAGGAGAGCTGATGGCCGAGAAGCGTCGTGGACTGGGTCGAGGACTCGGTGCGCTCATCCCCTCCGCGCCGACGGGTGACAGCCGCCCGGTCGACGTGTTCTTCCCGGGCGCACCCGCCGCGACCCGATCCGACGCCGACGCGGGTGCGATGGGTGGGGACCGCTCCTTGGCCGCGGGTTCAGCCCGGGCGGACGGCTCTCAGGACGCCGGCACCGGGGTCGCCGACACTTCCGCGGCCACCGACGCCGCTGTTCCACGTGAAACAACGGAGAGCTCCGCAGGGCAGACCGGTCCAGAGCTGGTCCCGGTGCCCGGGGCGCACTTCGCCGAGCTGGTCCTGGACTCGATCGTCCCCAACCCGCGTCAGCCGCGGTCGGTCTTCGACGAGGACGCCCTGGCCGAGCTCGTGGGCTCGATCCGGGAGATCGGCGTGCTGCAGCCGGTCGTCGTGCGCTCTGCCGGGACAGCAGACGGTGTCGCGACCTACGAGCTCATCATGGGTGAGCGGCGACTGCGGGCCGCCCGGCTGGCCGGCCTGGAGCGCATCCCCGCGATCGTCCGCGAGACCGACGACGCGGACCTGCTGCGCGACGCGCTGCTCGAGAACCTGCATCGCAGCGAGCTCAACGCCCTCGAGGAGGCCGCGGCCTACCAGCAGCTGCTGGACGACTTCGGCTGCACGCACGAGGAGCTCGCGCGCCGGATCCACCGCTCGCGCCCGCAGATCACCAACACGCTACGGCTGCTGAAGCTGCCGCCCCTGGTCCAGCGTCGCGTCGCGGCGGGGGTGATCTCCGCCGGGCACGCCCGGGCGCTGCTCGGGCTGCCCGACGCCGCGGCGATGGAGCGCCTGGCGCAGCGGATCGTCGCCGAGGGCCTCTCGGTGCGCACCACGGAGGAGGTCGTCTCGCTCGGCGGCGATGCTCCGACCCCCACGGTGGCCCGCCGCCCGCGGGCCGGTGACCGCGTGCGGGCGCTCGATGACCTTGCCGCGCGCCTGGGAGACCGGTTCGAGACGCGCGTCACCATCGCCCTGGGCAAGTCCAAGGGCAAGCTCACGGTCGAGTTCGCCTCGGTCGCCGACCTCAACCGCATCCTGGCGACGCTGTCCCCGGAGGACCCGGGCGTGCTGCGCTGACGACGCTCAGGGCTTCCCTGGTGCGCGGCGCGTCTCAGCGCGTGTCGGGCGAGGCGGAGGCGACGTCGTCGGTGTCCCGGTGCCCACCGGTGCCGAAGATCTGCACCAGCTCGGCCTCCTCGGTCACCACGCCGGCGAGGCGACGCACGCCCTCGCGGATGCGATCGGGCGTGGGGTAGCAGAACGACAGCCGCATGTGGTCCGAGCCCTGGCCGTCGGCGTAGAAGGCCGTGCCGGACACGTACGCGACGAGTGCGGTGATGGCGCGCGGCAGCATGGCCTGGGCATCGAGCCCGTCCGGCAGCTTGACCCACGTGTAGAAGCCGCCGGCCGGGACGGTCCAGGACGCCTCCGGCAGATGCTCGGCCAGTGCGCCGACCATGGCGTCGCGCCGCTCGCGGTACATCTCACGGAACGCCTTGATCTGGCCCAGCCAGTCGTGGTTGGCCAGGTACGTGGAGATGGCCAGCTGCGAGGCGTTGGACGGGCAGAGGATCGCGGACTCGCTGGCGAGCACCAGCTTCTCGCGGATCGAGTGCGGCGCCACGGCCCAGCCCACCCGGTAGCCCGGGGCGAAGGTCTTCGAGAACGAGCCGAGGTAGACCACGCCGTCGTCGTCCATGGACCGCATGGCCGGCAGGGGCTCGCCCTCGAAGCCGAGCAGGCCGTAGGGGTTGTCCTCCAGGACGAGCACGCCGTAGCGCCGGGCGATCTCCAGCACGCGAGGGCGGCGCTCGAGCGACAGCGTCACACCCGCCGGGTTGTGGAAGTTGGGCACGGTGTACAGGAGCTTGACCCGGCGGCCGCGTGCGGCCAGGTGCGCGAGCGTCTCCTCGAGCGCCTCCGGGACCAGACCGTGCTCGTCGAGCGGGACGTGCACCACCTCGGCCTGGTACGAGCGGAACACCCCCAGAGCGCCCACGTAGCTGGGCGCCTCGGCGACGATGATGTCGCCCGGGTCGATGAACAGGCGAGTCACAAGGTCGAGGGCTTGTTGTGATCCGGTGGTGACGACCACGTCGTCCGGGTGGGCCGTGATGCCCTCGAGCTTCATGATCTCGACGATCTGCTCGCGCAGCGTCTGGTCGCCCTGACCCGAGCCGTACTGCAGCGCCGTCGTGCCACGCGTCAGGACGAGGTCGTGCGCCGACTGCGCGAGGGCCTCGAGCGGCAGGCCCTCGAGGTACGGCATCCCCCCGGCGAGCGAGACCACCTCGGGCCGGTTGGCGACAGCGAACAGCGCGCGGATCTCCGAGGCGCGCATGCCGTGCGTGCGCTCGGCGTAGGAGTCGATCCACGGGTCGAGGCGGGTCCCGGCGACGGGCTGGACGATGCGGGCGGCGCTGCCGGGGGCAGGAGTCACCTGCCCGATCGGCTCGCCGTGGTCGGGAGTCATGCCCCAGAGTCTGCCACGCAGGTGCACCGGGGCCCGTGCGTGGCCCGCCGGACGGACGGCGGCCCCGGTCCCCGAGGCTGGGGTCCGGGGCCGCGGGACGGCGCGCAGGGGTCAGGACAGCACGGACTCGATCTCGTTGACGAGGGCCGGCTTGGGCCGGGCGCCGACCACCTGCTTGACCAGCTCACCGCCCACGTAGATGTTGATGGTGGGGATGGAGGTGATCCCGTAGGCCGCCGTGACCTGAGGGTTCTCGTCCGTGTTGAGCTTGGCGATCGTCAGCCGGCCGGCGTAGGTGCCGGACAGCTCCTCGAGGATCGGGGCCACGGCGCGGCACGGGCCGCACCAGGGGGCCCAGAAGTCGACGAGCACGGGGACCGGCGAGTCGAGGACGGCGGCCTTGAACGTCGCGTCGGTGACGGGGATGGTGCTCACGGGGTCTCCTTGAGGGTCTCGGGCAGGGTAGCCGGAGCCACCGACACGGGGTCGACGATGCCGGCGAGGTAGTGCTGGGCGTCCAGGGCGGCCGCGCAGCCGGTGCCGGCCGCGGTGATCGCCTGACGGTAGGTGTGGTCCACGAGGTCGCCGCACGCGAAGACGCCCTCGAGGTTCGTGCCGGTGCCACGGGCGTCGTCCGCCCCCACGAGCACGTAGCCCTCGTCGTCCAGCGCCACCTGGCCGACCAGCAGCTCGTTGCGCGGCACGTGGCCGATCGCCACGAACACGCCGGTGGCTGCGACGTCGCGCTCGGCGCCCGTCACGGTGTCGCGCAGACGCACGCCGGAGACCTTCTCCGCCCCGTGGATCGCGACCACCTGGGAGTTCCAGGCGAAGCGGATCTTGGGGTCGGCCGCGGCACGGTCGGCCATGATCTTCGAGGCGCGCAGCTCGTCGCGGCGGTGCACGAGGGTCACGGAGGCCGCGAAGCGCGTGAGGAACGTCGCCTCCTCGACGGCGGAGTCGCCGCCGCCCACGACGACGACGTCCTGGCCGCGGAAGAAGAACCCGTCGCACGTCGCGCACCACGAGACGCCGTGCCCGGAGAGCGTCTTCTCCTCGGGCAGGCCGAGCTGGCGGTACGCCGAGCCCGTCGCGAGGATGACCGCGCGGGCGTGGTAGGTCTCCCCGTTCCCGGTCACCACGGTCTTGACGGGACCGGCGAGGGAGGCCTGGACGACGTCGTCGTACACGATCTCCGCACCGAAGCGCTCGGCCTGCTTGCGCATGTTCTCCATGAGGTCCGGCCCCATGATCCCGTCGACGAACCCCGGGAAGTTCTCCACCTCGGTGGTGTTCATCAGCGCGCCGCCGGCGGTGACGGCCCCGGCCACGACCACGGGTGCCAGCCCGGCGCGGGCGGCGTAGACGGCGGCGGTGTAGCCCGCCGGTCCGGACCCGATGATGATCAGGTCTCGCGGGGTCTCGGTCACGTGCGGTCCTTCGGTCGGGGCGGGGTGCATGACGGGAACCGATCCTAGGCCGGTTCTGTTCCGTCCGAGGGTGCCGGGCCGTCCGCGACGGAGCTGGTCAGGACAGGCGGACCTCGGCGAGCTCCACGCGGTTGGCGCCGTCTGCCGTCTGCGGCAGCGCGGTGAACCACAGGACGATGCTCGTCGCGGTGGTGGGTGCGCTGAGGGTGAGCACGGTCTCGGCGGTCAGGGGTCCCGATGCCAGGACCTCGCCCTCGGTAGGGGTGGCGGGGTCCGTGGCGCGCACCTCGACCATCCCGCCGGTGCCGTTGACCAGCAGGGTCACCGTGGTGACCGTCGCGGGCGCCGCGAGGGTCACGGCGTAGCCGATCCCGGGCTTCATGCCGTACGTGGGCGAGGCGTAGGTGCGCGAGAACCAGAACGTCGCAGGGTCGCCGTCGACGCCGGCCGGCACGGCCTCGGGGTGCTCGTTGTTGTCACCGCCGGGTGGGGGGTCGATCATCAGCGCCCCGGCGATGACGGGTGCCACCGCGGCGGCGCCGTCCGCCGGCGCTGCAGGGACCCCGGGCTCCGCGGACGCGCTCGCTGCGTCCGACACGTCACCGAAGCCGTCGTTGCCGCCGATGGGCGGCGCGGGTGCGGTCAGCGCCTGCCACGCGAGCACCAGGCCCACGACGACGGCGATGACGACCAGGCCGAGCACCACGGGCGTCGGGTCGAACCGGCGCCGGGTGAGCGCGTCGGTCGAGCGGCCGATGAGCGTGTCGAAGTCCCGGTGGTCCGCCTCCGGGTGGCCACCGTGCGGGTGCCGAGCGGGCGTGAGCCCGGCGTGCGGGGGTCCGGCGTGAGGGGGTCCGGCGTGCGGGGGTCCGGCGGACGGGGGTCCGGCGGACGCCTGCGCCGTGGGGACGACCGCGGCGGCGCCTACGGCGGCGGTGCCGACCGCGGCGTCGCGAGGGTCGGGGCGGCGGTTGGCCGGCGGGATCGCCGGCGGTGGGGTGCCGGGTCGAGCCGCAGGGCCGGGGGTCTGGGCCATCGAGGACCGGACCGACGTGCGCTGGACGCTCGGGGCGTCGTCCTCGGGGGCGATCGGCAACGCGGGCGCCTCGTCTGGCGGTGTCGCCGCGTCGTCCGTGGCGTCGTCGAGGACGGCCTCCACGGGCAGGTCGACCGCGGTGGTCTGCGCGTCGGCGTCCGTGGTCCCGTCGGCCGGGACGTCGGGCGAGGCCGGGTCCTCGACCAGGTCGACCCCGTCGTCGACAACAGGCTCGACGACAGGCTCGACGACAGACGCCGGAACCGCTGCCACCGGCGCAGGTGCAGCCACCACGGCCTTGGCCGCAGCTGCGGCGACCATGGCCGCGGCGCTGGCCGCCTCGGATCGCGCATCGGCGCCGGCGAACACCTCGGCCGCGGCGAGCGCGCCCCAGGGCTCGAGCTCGCGCACCAGCTCGGCGGGGCTGTGCGGGCCGTCGTCGTGCGGGCCGAGCGTCACGGCGCACAGCGTGTCGAGGTCGTTCGGGACGCGGGGTGCGACCTCCGCGGGTGCGAGCAGGTCCCCGGTGACGAGCGGGACCGTCGTGCCCGTGGTGGTGACCCCGGCGGGGGCGGGCCAGCGGCCGGTGAGGAGCAGGTAGAGCAGCGCGACGAGCCCCACGGTGTCGGCCCTCGTCGTGGACCGTGCGTCGCCCAGCCCATGGCCGGCGAGCTCGCCGTCGAGCGCGAGGCCGGAGACGAGCACGGCGCCCTCGGCAGTGACGTGGACGGCGCACGGTCGCAGCGCGAGGTGGTGCACGCCGCGGCGCCGGGCGACCTCCAGGGCGACGGCGGCCTCGCCGATGATCGCGCGGGCCTGGTCGGCCGGCATCGGTCCCCCCGCGGTGAGCGACGCGAGGTCCCGCCCGACGACGCGCTCGGTGACGACGTACGGCACGCCGTCGTGGTCCCCGACGTCGAGGACGCGCAGCAGGCGCGGATCGCTGACCAGGGCTGCCCGGCGCGCGGCGTCCTGGGCCTGACGGATCCGCCCATCGCGCAGCACGAGGGCGCGCACGGGGCGGTCGAGGATCTGGTCGCGCGCGTCCCAGGACGCCACGCCCGGCAGGTCGGTGGTCGTCGGCTCGTCGAGGCGGTACCGGCCGGCGAGCAGGGTGCCGCGTCCCACGACCACGTCCACCTCGTCACCTCCGTGCCAGCTGCGCCCCTGATCGGCCCGGCTCCGGTCTCCCATGCTACGGGTCAGCGCCGACGCAGGCGCCGGAGGACGGGGGCCAGGAGGTCCGTCAGCTCGCGGACCCGCAGCACCCGCAGCAGCCCGACGTACACCGCCAGCATCGCGAGCCCGACGACGACGCACGTGAGCACCGCGTCCGGCCAGCCGAGGCGCGACGGGTCCCCGAAGAGCCTGCTCAGGGGCCAGCCGACGGCTGCGCTGACACCCGCCGCGAGCCCGCTGCGCACCAGGACGCCGATCGCTGCGGCGCCCGTGCCACCGAGGCGGCGGCGCACCTGCAGGCCGCCCCACACGGCACCCAGCGTGTAGGACGCCGCGATCGACGCCCCGGCCCCGGCCACCCACCAGCCCACCGGGAGGACCGTCGAGCCGGTCCATGTGCCCGCCGCGACGACGCCCGCCATCGCGACCTGGATCCAGAACAGGGTCCTGGCGTCCTCGTAGGCGTAGTAGACCCGTTGCCACATCGACCACGCGCCGAGCGCCGTCAGGCCGGACACCAGGGCGACGATCACCGGGGCGAGCGACCCGGCCTCGGCGGCGGTGGTGGTCGGCAGCACCACGCGGACCAGCGGCAGCGCGAGCACGGCGAGCACGGCCGTGGCGAAGACGGTGAAGACGCCGATGGTCCGCACCCCGGAGGACACGTCCGCGCGCAGGCGGCGCACGTCGCCCGCCGCGGCGTGCGCCGAGAGCCGCGTGAACAGGACGGTGAGCAGCGAGACCGTCACGAGCGAGTGCGGCAGCATGAAGATGACGAACGCCTGGTTGTAGGCGTAGTTGCCGGCGACGTCTGGCGCGTAGCCGCTCACCTGGGCCGCGCCCGTGGCGACCTGGGAGACCACGAGCACCCCGACCTGCCCGACGGCGAGTGCGCCGAAGGTCCACCCGGCCACCCGGCCGGCCGTCCCCAGCCCCGTGCCGCGCCAGTCCCACCGGGGGCGGAAGCGGAACCCGCTACGGTGCAGCGGGATGACGAGCACCAGGGCCTGGGCGACGATGCCGAGGGTCGAGACCCCGGCGAGCAGGGCGATCCGGCCGGCGTCCCACGCGGCGATGTCGTCGAGCGGCCCACCCACGACGAACCGTCCGAAGATGGCGATGAACACCGCGAAGCCAGCGATCGAGACGAGGTTGTTGACCACCGGCGCCCACATGTACGGGCCGAAGCTCCCGCGCGCGTTGAGCACCTGGCCGAGCAGCGTGTAGAGCCCGTAGAAGAACACCTGGGGCAGGCACCAGTAGGCGAACACCGTGGCCAGGGCGATGAACTCGGGGTCCTCGCCGGAGGCGGCGAGCCTGACGACGACGGGCGCCGCCACCGTGAGGACGACGGTGATCCCCGCGAGCAGCACGATCGACAGGGTCAGCAGGCGGTCGACGTACTCCTGGCCGCGGTCCGAGCGGTAGGCCCGCACCACCTGGGGTACCAGCACGGCGTTGAGCACACCGCCGGCGACGAGCATGTAGAGCATGTTCGGCAGGGTGTTCGCGACGGCGAACGCGTTGGCTGCTGCCGCGTTGAGGCCCACCGCCGCCACGAGGAAGGACCCGCGCACGACGCCCAGCACGCGCGAGACCGCCGTGCCGCTGGCCATGAGCACCGCGGCCCGGCCCACGGCGGCCCGCCCGACGCCGGAGACCTCGTCGCCGCTCGCGCCGGGACCGGCGTCGTCAGCGCTCACGTCGGGGACTCCTCGGCGGGGTGGGCCGCGGCGCGCGCGTCGTCGTGCTCCGCGAGCGGCTGCTCCGGGGACAGGTCGTCCGGGCCCGGGTCGGCCCGCGGTGTGCCGCGCCGTCCTCGACCGCGGCGGATGGTCCGGACCAGGCCGACGACGACGCCCACCGCGAGCAGCGCACCGAGCACCGCGGTGCCGATGCCCTCCCAGTCGGCGCGCACCCGGACGACGAACACCGCGCTGTCGTCGATGAGCGTCCCGGCCGCGGTGCGCAGCTCGACCGCGACCTCGACGTCGGCGCTCTGGATCGCGTGCACCGGCACGCTCGCCGTGACCTCGCCGCCGGCCGGCACGGTGACGGTGACGGCCTCGTCCGCGACGAGCTGCGGGCCGCCCGGCCGCAGGCGCACCTGGACGACGACGTCCTGGTCGAGGGTGTTGGTCACCCGGACGGGCAGCGCCCCCGAGGTGGCGATGAGGTTGACGTCGCTGCCGCGCTGGACGGCGACGGCCGAGCGCAGCGCGTCGGTGGCGGCGACGGACGCGGTGATCGCGGCGGTGCGGCCCGCGGTGTCGCTTCGCCAGGCCAGGGCGGTCGGCGCGAGCAGCTCGGCCTCGGGGTCGCCGACGAGCGGGGTGGGGTCGGCGGCGATCGAGGCGATGTCCGCGCGCTCCTCGAGCGTCCTGACCACGGTCGCGATCTCCGCCGTCGAGACCTCCGCCGGGTCGACCTCCCGGTCCGGCAGCGAGCCGCGGTCCACCGCCGGGTCCTCGGCGTCGACGAGGTCGGACACGGGTGCCGTGGCCACCCACGGCACCGCGGACAACGCGGCGAGCTGCGCCGCGGCGACGTCGGGGTCCGGGGCCCAGTCACGCGGCACCGTGAGCAGCAGGTGGCGCCCGTCGCTCGGCCGCTCGCGCGTGATGACGGCGAGCTCCGCGAGCAGGTCGGCCGCGGCGACGGCTCCCGTGAGCTGCGGGTCGGTGCCCGCGTCGTCGGTCGCGCCCGTGGCGTCGGTTCCCGTGGCGTCGGTTCCCGTGGCGTCGGCCGGTCCGACCCGTCCGGTGGCCAGCCCCGTCGAGAGGCGCTCGTCCGCGACGAGCAGGGGGACGTCACCGGCCCCCGTGCTCGCGGTGGTCCGGCCCGTGGGCGTGTAGGTGAGGATCGCGGGCGGCGCCAGTGCGCCGGGGCCGACCACGAGGGCCAGCCCGTCCCGCCCCACGGCGCTCGCGGTGGCGAGGTCGGGCAGCGTGTCGCCGGGCCAGCGCAGCACCGTGTCGCTGAGGAGGCCGGCGGCCGCGGCGACCTCCGTGGAGCGCTCGACCGCGGTGTCGAGCAGCGCGCCGGCGGCTGCATGGGCGAGCGCCGAGACGTCGGCGTCGCCGTACGGCAGCAGCTGGACGTCGTCCGGCGCGGCCGACAGCAGGGCGGACCGCCAGCGTGCGAGCCCGCTGTCCACGCCGCTCGTGACGCCGTCGCCGACCTCGGCCGCGGGCGTCGTGGCGCCCACCAGCCACGGGTCGAGCGCCCAGGTGACCTCCTGGCCGGACGTGGCGTGCAGCACGCGGTCCAGCCGGCCCCCGGTCGCGGTGAGCGAGGTCAGCTCCGCACCGGCGGACGCGTCCGGCGCGGGCCCGACCACCGGCACGAGCACGGTGACCGTCGTGGGCACCACCTCCTGCGGCGGCAGCCAGACGAGGAACGTGCGCACCAGTCCCAGCCGGAGCCGGGCCGGGTCCGCGGCATCGACCACCTCGACCGCCAGTCCGCGCGCCCCCCAGGACGTCGCCGTGGAGCGCAGGCCGATCGCCGCCGCGGGGACCACCCCGGTGACGTCGGCGCTCGCGCCGGGGGCGAGCGGCCCCGGCACGTCGACCTCGAGCACGCTCGTGCCCGCTCCTGCCGTGGTCGGTGCGTCGCGCCAGCGGTCGAGCGAGGTGCGGCTGATGAACGCCGAGCGGGCCAGCCGCACGATGACGCGCGGCTGCGTCAGGGCGGCGGCGCCGACGTTGGTGACCCGCAGGGAAACCGTGAGGTCCTGGCCGGGCGCGAGCGCCTGCGGCGTGACCTGCTCGACGGCGATCTGCACGGGCAGCCCGTCGGTGACGTCGGGCCCGGCGGCGGTGACGGCCGAGCCGGCGTCGGTCCGGAGTGCGTCGCCCGGGGCGGCGCCCGCGGCGACGACCGGCACGAGCGCCCAGCCGAGCGACACCACGAGCACCAGCAGGGCGCGCCGCGCGGCCGGGCCACGGCCCGGATGGCTGCGCGCCCGTCGGACGCCTCCGGGGCGGTGGCTCATGCCTCGCCGGCGAGCACCGCGCAGGCGGCGACGGCGAGCCGGCGCTCGTTCGGGTACGCCAGCCGCTCGTGCAGGTCGGTGACGGGGACCCACGCGACGTCCTCGGCCTCGCCGTCCGGGTCGCCGGCCACGCTCAGCTCGCCGCCGACGGCCTGGAGGAGGAAGTGGTGGACCACCTTGTGCACGCGGCGGTCGTCCCCGGTGAACCAGTAGTCGATGGTGCCGAGCCGGCGCAGCACGAGCCCCTGGATGCCGGTCTCCTCGGCGATCTCGCGGACCGCGGCCTCCTCGGGGGTCTCGATGCCCTCGAGGTGGCCCTTCGGCAGGCACCACTCGAGGCGCCCGGCCCGGTTGCGCCGCGCGATGACGGCCGCGTGTGCCGGTCCGTCCCCGGGGCTGACGACGAGACCCCCGGCAGAGGTCTCCTCGACCACCGGCAGGCTGTGCACCGTGGGGCGCCGCACGTGGGGGTCGATCCGCAGCGCGTGCCCGCCCGGCGGCGAGGGCACCGGGCCCGGACCGGGGAGTGGAGCGGCGCTGGGCATGCCGCCCACTGTAACGACCGCCACCTGCGCACCAGCGCGACCACGGCCCGGCGGGCCGCCACCGCGCGCGACGGGCGCCCGGCGCCCGCCGTCTGGCACCCTGGTGTCCCGTGTCCACCACCACCCCTCCTGACCCGCAGACCGCCGCGGCCCTGGCGACGCTCCAGCGCCGTGCGTTGAGCGTGCTGGCCGGCCTCGCGCCCGCGGCACTCGAGCTCGGTGAGGCGTTCGCCGCCGCCGGGCACGAGCTGGCGCTCGTCGGCGGGCCGGTGCGCGACGCGTTCCTCGGCCGCACCAGCCAGGACCTCGACTTCGCCACCTCGGCCACGCCGGACGAGTCGGAGGCGATCCTCGCGGCATGGGGCGACGCCCACTGGGACATCGGGCGCGAGTTCGGCACCATCGGCGCACGGCGGTTCGCCCACGGCGGCACCGCGGACGTCGTCGTCGAGGTGACGACCTACCGGACGGACGAGTACGAGGCGGGCTCGCGCAAGCCGGCCGTGGTCTACGGCGACACGCTCGAGGGGGACCTGTCGCGGCGCGACTTCACCGTGAACGCGATGGCCGTGCGGCTGCCGTCGCTGACCTTCGTCGACCCCTTCGGCGGCCTGGCCGACCTTGCGGCCGGTCTGCTGCGCACGCCGGTGAGCGCCGACCAGTCGTTCGACGACGACCCGCTGCGGATGATGCGCGCGGCTCGGTTCGTCGCGCAGCTGGGCGTGCGGCTCGACGACGACGTCCGGTACGCGATCGGAGCGATGGCGGCGCGCATCGAGATCGTCTCGGCCGAGCGTGTGCGCGACGAGCTGGCCAAGATGCTGCTGGCCCCCGACCCGCGGCCCGGCCTGGCGGTGCTGGTCGAGACGGGCCTGGCCGACCACGTGCTGCCGGAGCTGCCGGCCCTGCGCCTGGAGATCGACGAGCATCACCGGCACAAGGACGTCTACCAGCACTCGCTCACGGTGCTGGCCCAGGCGATCGAGCTGGAGACCGGCACCCACGAGCGGCCCACTGGCCCCGTGCCCGGCCCGGACCTCGTGCTGCGCCTGGCCGCGCTGCTGCACGACATCGGCAAGCCGGCGACCCGCCGCTTCGAGGCCGGTGGGACGGTGAGCTTCCACCACCACGAGCTCGTGGGCGCCAAGCTCGTCCGCAAGCGGCTCACCGCGCTGCGCTTCGACAAGGACACGGTGCGGGCCGTCGCGCGCCTGACCGAGCTGCACCTGCGGTTCCACGGCTACGGCGAGCAGGTGTGGACGGACTCGGCCGTGCGCCGCTACGTCACGGACGCAGGCCCGCTGCTCGAGCGCCTGCACCGGCTGACG
>NZ_DAORSQ010000036.1:0-7009 GCF_035443605.1 Actinotalea sp.
GCGCTCGGGCGCGGACCGCGGTTCCTCGGGCTGGCTCGTGGTCAACGGCCACGACCTTCCGTGCGTCGGCTTGTCTGGCCAGGGTAGTGGGCCCCATGATACTCAGCATGCTGAGTAAATCTACGGGTGCCGGTCGAGGTCTGCTGCGGGGACTGGCCATCCTCGGTGTCCTGCTCGTCTGGCTTGTCCTCGCGGGGCTCGGTGGCACATCCATCGGGCGGCTGTCCGAGGTGCAGGAGAACGATGCGGCATCGTTCCTGCCCGCAGGGGCCGAGGCGACCCGCGCGGCCGAGGAGGCCGTGGCCTTCCGGGACACCTCCACGCTGCCGGCCCTCGTGGTCGTCACGGGTGACGGTGAGCTGACGGGCGGGCAGGTCGGCTCCGTCCAGGCCTGGACGGAGGGGATCGCGACGCTCGAGCTGCCCGACGGCAGCGCCGTCGGGGACCTGCTCACCGCGCCGTCGGTCGCGATCCCGTCGCAGGACGGCGAGGCGGTGCTCGTCGCGGTCTCGCTCGACGCGACGATGGCACGCGAGCAGATCGGTGAGGAGAGCGTCGTCAACCTCGTCGTCGGCGAGCTCCGCACCGCTGCGGGTGACCTCGAGGCCGACGGGCTCGAGGCGTGGGTGACGGGCCCGGCCGGATCGATCGCCGACCTCGTCGCCGCCTTCGGCGGGATCGACGGGCTGCTGCTGCTCGTGGCGCTCGCGGCCGTCTTCATCATCCTCGTCCTCGTCTACCGCTCGCCGTCGTTGCCGTTCACGGTGCTCTTCACCTCCTTGTTCGCGCTCTCCGGTGCCGCGTTGGTGGTCTACCAGCTCGCGAAGGCGGACGTGCTCGTCCTCAACGGGCAGAGCCAGGGGATCCTGTTCATCCTCGTCGTGGGCGCGGCGACGGACTACTCCCTGCTCGTCGTGGCGCGGTACCGCGAGGAGCTGCGCAAGGTCCAGTCGCCGTACACGGCCATGAACCGCGCCGTGCGTGCCTCGATCGAGCCCATCGCCGCCTCGGCGGGAACGGTCATCGCCGGCCTGCTGACCCTGCTGCTCTCGGACCTCACGTCCAACTCGAGCCTCGGCCCGGTCGCCGCGATCGGCATCGCCGCGGCCTTCGTCGCCTCGATGACGCTGCTGCCCGCGCTCCTGCTCATCGGCGGACGCTACGCGCGGTTCATCTTCTGGCCGCGCGTCCCGCGCCCGGTCGACGTGCCGGCCGACGGCGACGCCCCGCCGGCGGTCGAGCCCCTGGCGCACCTCGAGGCGCGCTCGGGGATCTGGGGAAAGGTGTCGGCGCTCATCGGGCGCCGAGCCCGGCGCGTGTGGCTCGTCACCGCGGGGGTGCTGCTGGTCGCGAGCGTCTTCGCCCCCTCGCTGCAGTCCGACGGGACCAGCGAGAGCGACATCTTCCTCACGCCGGTCGAGTCCGTCGCGGGCGCCGAGGTGGTCGCCCGGCACTTCGCCGCCGGCCAGGTCCAGCCGATCACCGTGGTCGCAGACGAGGCGGACCTCGACGCCGTGCTCGAGGCCGTCGCCGGGGTGGCCGGGGTCGACTCCGCCGCTGCCGTCACGGCCGGTGGGACGACCGGCCCCGCAGCCGGGGGACCGCCCGTGGTCATCGACGGCCGCGTGCTCGTCGACGTCGTGACCCAGGCGGCCGGGGACACCCAGGAGGCCACCGTCGTGGTCAAGGACGTGCGCGACGCGGTGCACGCCGTGTCCGACGGTGCGCTCGTGGGCGGCGCCGCGGCGGAGCGGCTGGACACCCAGCTGACCAGCGCCCGCGACCTGCGCGTCATCGTGCCCACGGTCCTCGTGGTCATCCTGCTCGTGCTCATCGTGCTGCTGCGCTCCGTGCTCGCACCCGTGCTGCTCGTGCTGGCCAACCTCGTGTCCTTCGGGGCGACCCTGGGCATCGGCTCGCTGGTCTTCACGCACGTGTTCGGGTTCCCCGGCGCGGACGCGACGGTCCCGCTCTACGCGTTCGTCTTCCTCGTGGCGCTGGGCATCGACTACTCGATCTTCCTCATGACCAGGGTCCGTGAGGAGTCGCTGGTGCACGGCACGCGCGAGGGGGTGCGCCGAGGCCTGACCGTCACCGGCGGGGTCATCACCAGCGCCGGCATCGTGCTCGCCGCGACCTTCGGGGCGCTCGCCGTGCTGCCGCTGCTCTTCCTCGTCCAGCTCGCGTTCCTCGTCGCCCTCGGCGTGCTCATCGACACCCTCGTGGTGCGCACGCTGCTGGTGCCTGGTCTCGTGCACGACCTGGGCAGGGCATCCTGGTGGCCATGGCACACCAGCATCCGCGACTGAGGGTCGCCGTCGTCGGCTACGGCATGGCCGGCCGCCTCATCCACTCCCCGCTGATCGAGGAGGCCGGGCACCACGTCGTGGACGTCGTGACGTCCGACGTCGCCCGCGGTGCGGCGGCGCGTGCCGAGCTGCCCGAGGTCCGGGTGCACGCCGACCTCGACGCGCTGCTGGCCCGGGCCGGTGCGGACGCGCGGTCTCGGCCGGACGTCGTGGTGCTCGCCACCCCGACCGGGTCTCACGTGGAGCACGCGCTGGCGGTCGTCGCGGCGGGGCTCCCGGTGGTGGTGGACAAGCCGATCGCGCTCGACGAGGCCGGTGCGCGCCGCGTCGTCGAGGCGGCGGAGGCGGCGGGCGTCCCGCTGACCGTGTTCCACAACCGGCGGTGGGACGACGAGCAGCGCACCCTCGCCGGGCTGCTGGACGCCGGTACCCTCGGCACGGTGCACCGCTTCGAGCGCCGCTGGGAGCGGTGGCGGCCGGTGCCGAAGGACCGTTGGCGCGAGAACGCCGTGGGTCAGGGCGGCGGCCTGCTCCTCGACCTGGGCGCCCACCTCGTCGACTCGGCCGTGCAGCTGTTCGGCCCCGTGACGTCGGTGCACGCGGAGCTGCGGTCGCTGACCACCCTGGCGGAGGACGACGTCTTCCTGGCCCTCACGCACGCCGGCGGCACCATCAGCCACCTCTCGGCGGGGTCCCTGGTCGGGGCTCCCGGGCCGCGTACGCGCGTGCTCGGCAGCGACGGCGCCTTCCTCGTGACGCGGTTCGAGGGCGAGGAGGGTCCGTTCGACGCGATGGACCCGGGGCCGGGGATGGCCGGGTGGCACGTGCACGGCGCGCAGCGCAGCCCCGTCCCGTGCGCACCCGGTGGCCATGCCGACTTCTACCGCGCGGTCGGGCCCTGGCTCACGGGCGGCGCGCCGCCACCGGTGGACCCGTGGGACGCCGTCCGGACCGCCGTGGTGCTCGACGCCGCCCGGCGCAGTGCGACGACCGGGCTCCCGGTGGCGCTGCCCGGCTGAGGCCGGCCGGCCGGTCCCGTGCGGTGCCAGCCGACCTGTGGACAACGCCGGCCACCCCGGCGGTGCGTGCTGCGATGGAGGGATGGACCGCTCCGTCGCCCCGATCGGGCTCGCGATCGCCCTGCGTGGTTCCGGGCTGCGCCTCGCCGGGCCGCTCGGCGCCGGGTCCGGCGGTCCGCGATGGTCGGCGACGGACGACGACGGCGCGCGCTGGGTGCTCACGGTGGTGCCGGCGCGGGGCGCCGACCGGGCCCGGCGGCGTGCCGCCGCGCTCGCCGGCCTCGATCATCCGCACCTGACGCGACTGGGGACCGTGGTCGACCTGCCCGACGGTGCCGTGGTCCTCGCCCACGCGGCCGTTCCGGGCATCGACCTCGTCACGCTCGCCGCCGCGCGGGGTGCGCTGCGCCCCGGTGAGGTGGTGGGACTGCTCGTCCCCGTCGCGCACGCCCTGGCCGCGCTGCACCGCGCCGGGCTCAGCCACGGGGACGTGTCGCCGGCGAACGTCGTCGTCGCCGACGGCCGGGCGGTCCTCGTCGACCTCGTGCACGGGGGTGACGCGGGCGAGCACGGGACGGCGGGCTTCGCGGCCCCCGAGCGCCTCGACGCAGCGGGTCCGGCCGGTGACGTCCACGCGCTCGCGCGGGTGGGGCTGGCGCTCCTCGGGCCGGCCGAGCCCGCCCGCGGCCCCGCGGCCGCGCGAGCCCACGACGGCGTCGCGGCCACCGGCGTCACGGCGCCCGGCGACGCCGCCGACGTCGAGGCGGCGCTGCGCGCGGTCCTGGGTCGGGCGGTGCACGACGACCCCGGGCGGCGGGGGACCGCGCAGGGGCTCGCCGCAGCGATGGTCGCGGTGTGCACCCCCGAGGCCGCCGACCTGCCCGACCCGGCGGTGCTGGCCCGCCTCGCGCTGCGGCGGCTCGCCGGACCCGGTGGCGAGGGTGCCCGCGCGGGGGTCGGGCGTGGGGCTGCCACGCCGGACGGCGTGACGACGCGGCGCCGGGCCGCGCGGGGCCGGCACCGTCGGCGCCGGGCCGGGTGGGTCGGCGGGTGGGCGGCGGGCTCCGTCGTCGCCGTGGTGGGCGTCGCGCTGGCCGGTGCCGCGGCCGCGGGGGTGCTCGAGCCCGCCGGGGCCACGACCGGCCCCGTCGGACCGCTCGCCGCGGCCACCCGCCTGACCGTGGCGCGCACGGCAGCGCTGGCGACCCTGGACCGTCCCGCGCTGGCGGGCGTCACCCTCCCGGGGTCGCCGGCTGCGAGCGCCGACCGGGAGCTGCTCGCGGCACTCGTGCGCGGGGGCCGGGTACCCGCCGTCGAGCAGCTGGCCGTGCTGGTGCGGCCGGGCGCCGGTCCGCACCGTGTGGTGACGGGCTCCTGGATGCTCACGGCCGAGGGCGCGCGGTACTCCCAGGTCGAGCTCGTGCTGGGGAGCACACCCGCCGGGTGGCGGGTCGCCGAGGTCAGGCCGTCCGCTCCGTGACCCACCGGGCGGCGTCGGCCACCGTGGTGTGGCGGTGCTCGAAGCCCGAGTCGAGGAGCGCCTGCGGCAGGGCGTGCTGGGAGCTGAGGATGTCATCGGCGAAGGGGCCGACCGCCAGCCGCAGCGCGAACCGCGGGACCGCCAGCACGGCCGGCCGGTGCAGCTCGCGGGCGATCGCCGCCACGATCTCGCGCTGCGGGGCCGGCGCGGGGGCCGTGAGGTTGACCGCGCCATGGACCTGGGCGGTGAGCAGGTGCTCGATCGCCCGGAGCTGGTCGACCAGCGTGATCCAGCTCCACACGTTGCGGCCGTCACCCAACGGCCCGCCGACGCCGAGGCGCAGCAGGGGCAGCAGCCTGCCGAAGGAGCCGCCCGTGCGGGACACGAGGATGCCCGTGCGCAGGTGTGCGACCCGCACCCCGGCCTCCTCCGCGGGGGCGGTGGCACCCTCCCAGGCCCGGACCACGTCGACGAGGAAACCCGAGCCGGGCCCGGAGGCCTCGGTGAGCACCTCGGTGCCGCGGTCGCCGTAGTAGCCGACCGCGGAGGCCTGCAGCAGCACGCGCGGACCGTCGTCCATCGTCGCCAGCGTGCGCGCCAGCAGGTCCGTGGGCTCGGTGCGCGAGCGCAGGATGGTCCGCCGGTAGGCGTCGGTCCACCGATGGTCGCCGATCCCGGCACCACCGAGGTTGACGACGGCGTCGACCCCGGCGAGGGCCGCCGGGTCCAGCCGGCCCGCTGCGGGATCCCAGGAGATCTCGCGGCTCGTCGTCGCGGCGCCACGGACCAGCCGGTCGACCCGGTGGCCACGGCCCGCGAGGTGCTCGACGAGCGCGGAGCCGATCAGGCCGTGGGACCCCGCCAGGGCGATCCGCACGTCAGAGACCGACCTCGGCCGCGAAGTCACCGTCCTCGATGCGCTTCTTGATCGCCATGAGGTAGCGCGAGGCGTCGGCGCCGTCGACCAGCCGGTGGTCGTAGGAGAGCGACAGGTAGCACATCGAGCGCACGGTGATCACCTCGCCGCCGAGCGCGTCGGTGGCCACGACGGGGCGCTTGACGATCGCGCCCGTGCCGAGGATCGCCGACGTGCCGGCCGGCACGATCGGGGTGTCGAAGAGCGCACCGCCCGAGCCCGTGTTGGTCACCGTGAAGGTGGCCCCGCTCAGCTCGTCCGGCGTCACCTTGTTGGCGCGGGTGCGGCCGGCGAGGTCGGCGATCTTGCGGGCCGTCCCGGCCAGGTTGAGGTCGCCGGCGCCGCGGATCACGGGCACCACGAGCCCCCGCTCGGTGTCGACGGCGATGCCGACGTTCTCTTCGCCGTGGTAGGTGATCTGGTTGCCCTCGAGCACGCCGTTGACCTTGGGGTGCGCCTTGAGCGCCTCGGTCGCGGCGAGCACGAAGAAGGGCAGGAACGTGAGGTTGACGCCCTCGCGTGCGGCGAAGTCGCCCTTGGCCCTGGCCCGCAGCTGGGCGACCCGGGTGACGTCGACCTCGACCACCGTGGTGAGCTGGGCCATCGAGTGGAGCGACTCGACCATCCGCGACGCGATGACCTGGCGCAGCCGGCTGGCCTTCTCGGTGGTCCCGCGCAGCGGGGAGACGGCGACCGGGGCCCCGGCGGCGGTCGGGGCGGGCGTCCCGGCGGGTGTCGCTGCGACGGCAGGGGTCGCCGCAGCGGCTGCCGCGGCGGCAGCACGCGCGGCCTGCGCCGCCGCGGCCTCCAGGACGTCCTCCTTGCGGATCCGGCCGCCGACGCCCGTGCCGGTGACGGACGACAGGTCCACGCCCTTCTCGGCGGCGAGCTTGCGGACCAGCGGCGTGAGGTAGCCACCGGCGTTCTCGACCACGGCGGCCGCGGGTGCCGGTGCCGGGGCGGGGGCCGGTGCGGGGGCCGGTACCGGTACCGGTACCGGTACCGCGACGGGCGCGGGAGCCGGGGCCGCGGCCTCGACGGGGGCCGGGACCGGGGCGTGGGCGGGCGCTGCGGCACCCGAGCCGATCCGGGCCAGGGCGGTGCCGACGGCGACGGTCTCGTCCTCGGCGACGAGGATCTCGGTGAGCGTGCCGGCGAACGGCGACGGGATCTCGGTGTCCACCTTGTCGGTGGAGACCTCGAGCAGCGGCTCGTCGAGCGCGACGGTGTCACCGACGGCCTTGAGCCAGCGGGTCACGGTGCCCTCGGTCACGCTCTCGCCGAG
>NZ_DAORSQ010000036.1:7109-25102 GCF_035443605.1 Actinotalea sp.
CACCGACGGCCTTGAGCCAGCGGGTCACGGTGCCCTCGGTCACGCTCTCGCCGAGAGCGGGCATCAGCACGGAGTCAGACATGACCTCGCGTCTCCTTCGATGGGGGTCAGTTGTGGGCGTGCAGGGGCTTGCCGGCGAGGGCCAGGAAGGCCTCGCCGAGTGCTTCGTTCTGCGTCGGGTGCGCGTGCACCAGGGCCGCGACGTCCTCCGGGTAGGCCTCCCACCCGACGATGAGCTGGCCCTCGGCGATGAGCTCGCCGACCCGGGCGCCGATCATGTGGACGCCGACCACGGGGCCGTCGACCTTGCGGACCAGCTTGATGAAGCCGGCCGTGCCGAGGATCTGGCTCTTGCCGTTGCCGCCGAGGTTGTACTCGAGGGCCACCACGGCGTCGTCGCCGTAGGTCTCCTTGGCCTTGGCCTCGGTGAGGCCCACCGAGGCGATCTCCGGCTCGGAGTAGGTGACGCGCGGGATGCCGGACTCGACGATCGCCTGCGGCGCGAGGCCGGCGATCTCCTCCGCGACGAAGATGCCCTGCGCGAAGCCGCGGTGCGCCAGCTGCAGGCCGGGCACGATGTCGCCGACGGCGTGGATGTTCGCCACACCGGTGTGCAGCCGCTCGTCGGTGAGCACGAACCCGCGGTCCATCGGCACGCCCTGCTCGTCGAAGCCGAGGTCCGCCGTGCGCGGGCCGCGCCCGACGGCGACGAGCAGCAGCTCCGCGTCGTACGTGGTGCCGTCCTCGAGCGTGACGTGCACGCCGGAGTCGTCCTGCGTGACGCCCTGGAAGCGCACGCCGGTGGAGAAGGCGATCCCACGCTTGCGGTAGGCGCGCTCGAAGGCCTTGCTGATGGCCGGGTCCTCGTTCGGGACCAGGCTCGGCAGCGCCTCGACGATGGTGACCTTGGTGCCGAAGGAGGTCCACACGCTGGCGAACTCGCAGCCGATGACGCCGCCGCCGAGGATCACCACCGACGCGGGCACGTGCCCGAGGGTGAGGGCCTGGTCGGACGTCATCACCCGACCGCCGATCTCCAGGCCGGGAAGCGAGCGCGAGTACGAGCCGGTGGCCAGGACCACGTGGCGGCCGGTGTACCGCTCGCCGTTCACCTCGACGGTGTCGGTCGAGACCAGACGGCCCCAGCCCTCGACGAAGGTGATGCCGTGCGCCTTGACCAGGCCCTGCAGGCCCTTGTAGAGCCGCCCGACGACGCCGTCCTTGTAGGCGTTGACCCCGGCCATGTCGATGCCCTCGAGCGTGGCGCGCACGCCGTACCTCTCGGACTCACGGGCCGAGTCGGCCACCTCGGCGGCGTGCAGCAGCGCCTTGGTGGGGATGCACCCGTTGTGCAGGCACGTGCCGCCGAGCTTCCCGGCCTCGATGAGGGCGACGGTCAGCCCCAGCTCGGTGGCGCGCAGGGCGGTGGCGTACCCGCCGCTCCCTCCGCCCAGGACGACGATGTCGAAGACGTCAGGACGGTCGGGCACGATCGGGCTCCCCTCGGACGGGCGGTGGTCGGACTCTGCCGTCATCTTGTCATCCCCGGACGCGGGGCGTGAACCGGGACCACCGCGGGGCCGGGGCCGGGGACCGTAGGGTGACGCCATGAGATGGTTCGGCCGCGGTCGGCGCACGGCGGATGACGACGGGTCGTCGCGCGGCGCCCAGAAGGCGACCGTCGCGCACCTGGCGGACTTCGTCCGCACCCGTGTGGGCGTCGAGGCGTACATCGAGCCCGTCACGCACGTCACCCAGACCACCGTGGTGCTCATCGCGACCACCGGCGAGTGGACGCGCCGCAGGGTGCCGGACGCCGCCGCGGCCCGCTCGATCGCGCGCGACCTGGCGATCCCCGTCTACGACGTGCAGCTCACCGGCTACCCGCAGCGCATGCGGGACTGGAACGCCAGGCAGCGGCCCCGCTCGCGCTGAGCGGGCACGGGTTTCCGCGGCGAGCCGCGTCAGCTCTCGAGCAGCGCCAGCAGCGTCCGCACGCCGACGCCCGTCCCGCCCACCGGCGTGTAGTCGTGCGCCGTGCCCTCGTTGAACGACGGCCCGGCGATGTCGAGGTGCGCCCACGGCGTGGACCCCACGAACTCGCGCAGGAAGACTCCCGCGGTGAGCATCCCGCCGAACCGGTCGCCGATGTTCGCGAGGTCCGCGACGGCGGACTTCAGCGTCGCCCGCAGCTCGGTCGGCAGCGGCATCGGCCAGAACAGCTCGCCCGACGTCTCGGCGGCGGCCACGACCTGCGCCCGCGCGTCGTCGGTGCCCATGACGCCGGACACGCGCGTGCCGAGCGCCACGATCTGGGCCCCGGTGAGGGTGGCGATGTCGATGACGACGTCGGGCTTCTCCTCGCACGCGGCGACGAGGCCGTCGGCCAGGACGAGCCGGCCCTCGGCATCGGTGTTGAGCACCTCGACGGTGGTGCCGCCACGCTGGGTGATGACGTCGGAGGGGCGCTGCGCGGTGCCGGACGGCATGTTCTCGGCCAGGCACAGCCAGCCGGTCACGGCAACGGGCAGCTGGAGGGCCGCGGCGGCGAGGACGGTGTGCAGCACGGCCGCGGCGCCGGCCATGTCCGACTTCATCGCCTCCATGCCCTTGGCCGGCTTGATCGACAGGCCGCCGGAGTCGAACGTGATGCCCTTGCCCACGAGGGCGACGGACCGGGTCGCCTTCGCGGGGGACCAGACCACCTTGACGAGGCGCGGCGGGCGCGACGAGCCCTGGCCGACGGCGACGAGGCCGCCGTAGCCGCCGGCGGCGAGCTCCTTCTCGTCGAGCACGGTGACCTTGACCTTGGTGCCCTTGGCCTCGGCCCTGGCGATGTCGGCGAACGCCGCGGGGAACAGGTCGAGCGGGCTCGTGTTGACGAGGTCCCGCGTGGCGCGCACGGCACGGGCGACGACGGCCGCGCGCTCGACGGCCCGGCGTGCGTCGGCGTCGGCGGCGAGCGGACCGGCGACCTCGAAGACCTCGGCGGGCCGCGTCGCGGGTGTGGCCTCGCGGTAGCGCGTGAAGGCGTAGGCGCCGAGCAGCGCGCCCTCGGCGACGGCTGCGACCGAGGCGACGTCGTCGGCCGGCAGGGCGAGGCCGACGGAGCGCACACCCGTCAGCTGCCGGGCGGCGGTGCCGGCGGCCCGGCGCAGGGCCTCGCCCGACGGCGTGCGGCCCCGGTCGAGCTCCCCGACGCCCACGAGGGCCAGGACGGGTGCGACGAGGTGCCCGCTCGAGGGCAGCCGGTGCACCGTGTCGAGCGCCCCGGTGATGCCCAGGGCCACGGCGCCGGCGGTCACGACGTCCCGCAGCGCGGCGGGCAGCGCGTCCCCGACGACGGCGGGCGCACCGCTCGGGGTCGACGCGACGGCCACGACGAGGACGTCGACGGCGAGCTGGGCTGGAGCGGTGGCGGTGAGGTTCACGGTGGGCACCCGTCGATGCTAGACGGGGTCGGCGGGGACCTTCGTCCGCCCGTATCCTGACCCGCGTGTGGACCCCCCTGGCGCTCGCCGTCGTCCTCGCGACCGCCGTGGTCGCGGTGTGGGCGACCGTCCGTGCCGCGCGCGACCGGCCGGTGGTGCTGCGCCAGCTGCTGGCTGCGGGCGTCGTCGAGGGGCTGCTCCTCGTCCAGGTGGTCGAGGCGGCCGCCCGTTCGCTGCGCGGCTCCGGACCGGCCGACCCCGCGACCTTCTGGGGATACCTCATGACCGCGCTGCTCGTGCTGCCCGGCGCCGCGGCGTGGGCGTTCGCCGAGCGCACGCGGTGGAGCTCCGTGGTGCTCGCGGTGGCCGCGCTCACGGTCGCCTTCCTCGAGTACCGGATGCTCGTCGTGTGGGCGGGTGGGTGAGCGTGCCGGTGGCCCCCGTGGACCCCGTGGACCCCGTGGCCCCCGTGGCCCCCGTGGCACGGTCGACCGCGACCGGCCCCGGCCGGGTGCTGATCCTCGTCTACGCCGTCCTCGGGGTGGCCGCGACCGCGCGCTCGGCGGTGCAGATCGGCCGTGACCTGTCGGCCGCGCCGCTCGCCTACCTGCTCTCCGGCCTGGCAGCCCTGGTCTACGTGGTCGCGACCGTCGCGCTCGCGCGCGGCACCGGGCGCTGGCGTGCTGTCGCCTGGGCCGCGGTCTCGCTCGAGGCCGTCGGTGTGCTGGCGGTCGGGGCGCTGTCGCTGGTCCGGCCGGACCTGTTCCCCGAGGCGACCGTCTGGTCCGGCTTCGGTGCGGGGTACGGGTACGTCCCGCTGGTGCTGCCGGTGCTCGGGCTGACCTGGCTCGCGCGGACGCGCCCGACGGCGCGGACCGCCCGCCGGTAGGTTGCCGTCGTGTACTCCGCGCTGTTCACCCACGTCCTGCGCCGCCTGGACCCCGAGGTCGCCCACCACCTGGCCTTCCGGGCGATCCGCTTCGCCGCCGCCACACCGCTGCTCGAGCCGCTGCTGCGTCGCAGCCTCGCGGCGTCCGGACCCCCCGTCGCGGTGCTCGGCCGCACGTTCCCGGGGGCGTTCGGCCTCGCCGCCGGCTTCGACAAGGACGGGGTGGGGGTCCGGGGACTGACGATGCTCGGGTTCGCGTTCGTCGAGGTCGGCACGGTCACGCCGGCGGCCCAGCCGGGCAACGACAGGCCCCGGTCGTTCCGTGAGGTCGACCAGCGTGCGCTGCGCAACCGGATGGGCTTCAACAACGAGGGTGCCGCCGCGCTCGGCGACCGGCTGCGGCGGCTGCGCGCCACGCCGGCCGGTCGCGGGTTCGTCGTCGGCGTCAACATCGGCAAGAACAAGGTCACCTCCGCCCAGGATGCCCCGGCGGACTACGCGACGTGCGCCCGGCTCACCGCGCCGTGGGCCGACTACCTCGTCGTCAACGTCTCGTCCCCCAACACCCCGGGCCTGCGCGACCTGCAGTCCACCGACCAGCTGCGGCCCGTCCTCGTGGCGGCGCGCGAGGGCGCCGACGCCGTCACGGCGCCGGGCTCGGTCCCGCTGCTCGTCAAGATCGCCCCCGACCTCGCGGACGAGGACGTCGACGCCGTCGCCGACCTGGTGCTCGAGCTCGGCCTCGACGGCGTGGTGGCGGTCAACACGACCATCGCGCACGACCTCGGCCCGGGTGGCCTGTCCGGACCGCCGCTGCTCGCCCGCGGGCTCGCCGTCGTGCGCAGGCTCCGCGCCCGGCTGGGCGACGGTCCGACGATCATGGGCGTGGGCGGCGTCACGACGGCAGACGACGCGCGCGCCTACCTCGCGGCGGGCGCCGACGTGGTGCAGGGCTGGACCGGCTTCATCTACGAGGGCCCGTTCTGGGCGTCGCGGATCAACCGCGCGCTCGCGGCCGACCGCACGGGGGCTGCGCGATGAGCCGCGCGCACTGGGAGTGGACCTTCACCGGCGAGGGCGACGTGGTGCTCGACCGCCCGCTGAGCCCGGTCTTCACGACGCGCTTCGACGCCGAGGCCTGGTTGGGGGAGCACTGGCGCCACCTGGCCGAGCAGGGCGTGCGGGCCGTGCTGCTCACCGCGCAGGGCGACCCGGTGGGCGCGCCCCTCCCGCTGCGCCGGGGCTGACCGACCCCAGGGTCGGGTCAGACCATCGCGCCGCGCAGGTCCGTCGGCTCGGCGTTCGCCGCCGATCCCGGCACGCCGAGCGCCCGCCAGGCCTCGGCGAGGGCCACGACGCCCCGCTCGAGGACGTCCGGCGGCTGGCTGAACGGCAGCCGCAGCCGGTTCTCGAACGAGCCGTCCACCCCGAACACGGGGCCCGGCACGATCCGCACGCCGTGGTGCGGCGCGATCGCGGCGAGCGCGCTGGAGACGGGCGCACCGAGGTCGGCCCAGGCGGACAGGCCGCCGTCCGGCCGGTCGACCCGCCACGACGGCAGGTGCCGCGCCACCGCCGCGAGCAGGACGTCGCGCTGGTGTCGCACCTGCGCGCGCCGCTCGGCGAGGACGTCGTCTGCCGCGAGGAGCAGCTCGCACGTGACGAGCTGGTCGAGCACCCCCGTGCTCATGTCGTGGTGCACGCGCTCCTGGGCCAGCCGCGTGACCAGGTCCCGGTCGGCCCGCACCCAGCCCACCCGGAGGCCGCCCCAGAACGACTTCGACGCCGAGCCGAGCGCCACGACGTGCCGGCCCGGGCTCGCGCCGCTGAAGCTCGTCAGGGCCGGCCCGTCGAGGGTGAGGTCCGTCAGGGTCTCGTCCCCGACCACGACGGTGCGGTACCGCGTGGCCAGGGCGCGGACCCTGGCCCTGCCCGCGTCGTCGAGGCTCGAGCCCGTGGGGTTGTGGTGGTCCGGCGTGAGGTGGACCAGGCGCGGACCGACCTGCCGCATGGTGGACTCGAGCAGGTCGAGGTCCACCCCGTGCGGCCCGACGGGCACCGGCACCGGGCGCGCGCCGGTGGCCCGGACGGCCGAGATCGCGTGCGGGTAGGCGGGGTGCTCGACGACGGCGCGGTCGCCCGGGCCGAGCAGCGTCGCGGTGAGCAGCGCGATCGCCTGCTGCGCACCCGTGGTGACGAGGATCTCGTCCGGCGAGGTGGGTGTGCCGCGGCGCGTGTAGCGCTCGGCGAGCAGGGCTCGCAGCTCGGGCAGGCCCAGGTGCGCGTAGCCGGTCCCCGCCAGGTGCCGGGGGAGCCGGTCCAGTGCGCGCAGCGCTGCCCCGTGCAGTGCGCGCGGTGCGGGGGGCGCAGCCATGGTCAGGTCGGCCGTCTGGTCCGTCGCGCCCGTGTCCGTCCCGCCGAGCAGCACGGCCCCGCTGGGCGGGCGTGGGCCGTCGGGCAGGGTGGTCACGCTGCCCGATCCGCGGCGCGTCCGGACGAAGCCCTGCTCGCGCAGGCGCTCCATCGCGGCGGCCGTCGTGGTGCGCGAGACCGCCAGCGCCAGCGCCAGCTCGCGCTCGCTCGGCAGCCGGGTGCTCAGGGGCAGCGTGCCGTCGAGCACGCAGCGCCGCAGGCCGTCGGCCAGTGCCAGGTAGGCGGGGCCGGCGGGTGGCGGGCTGCCGAGCAGGCGGGCGAGGGCCGCGGCTCCGATCCGGCGCTCCGCTGGCACCTCGGCGATCGACATGGGTCCACTATGTCCAAAGTGGCTATAGAGAACAAGGCCACATGGCACCAGAGTGGCCATCATGTCGCTGGACCTCGCCGCACTCGCCGCCCTCGCCGCCCTCGTCTGGCTCGTGATCGTCGTGGTGCGGCGCATCCGCGCCGACGGGCTGGGCCGGCGTCCCGGCCCGCGCAGCCACGAGCCGTGGCACGCCGGGACCCGGCTGGAGGACCTACGGTGAGCCGCGTGACCCCACCCGTGCCCGCGTCCCTGCCGGGCGCCGCCACGGCGCTCCTCGGCGGCACGGCACGCGTGTCCGGTGCGCGCCGCGGTGGCCAGCTGGTGGCCGGTCTCGTCCTGTACTCGGTGTCCATCGCCCTGCTGGTGCGCTCCGGGCTGGGCAACATGCCGTGGGACGTGCTGAGCCAGGGGATCTCGCGGCAGGTCGGCTGGTCCTTCGGCACGGTCACCCTCGCGCTCTCCGTGCTCGTCCTCGCCGCGTGGGTGCCCCTGCGCCAGCGGCCGGGCCCGGGGACGGTGGCCAACGTGCTCGTCATCGGCCTGCTGGTGGACCCGTGCCTCGCGCTGCTCGACCTGCTCGCCGACCCGCTGCCCCTGACGGGGGCGCTCGCTCTGGTCGTGGCGGGGATCGGGCTCAACGGCCTGGCCACCGCGCTCTACATCGGTGCGCGCCTCGGCCCGGGCCCCCGCGACGGGCTCATGACCGGGCTGGTCGGCCGGACCGGCTGGTCGGTGCGCGTGGTCCGCTCCGGCATCGAGGCGACGGTGGTCCTCGCCGGCTGGGCGCTGGGCGGGACGCTCGGCTGGGCGACGCTCGGCTACGCGCTGGCCATCGGCCCGCTGGCGCACGCGCTGCTGCCCCGGTACGCGCTGCCGGCGCCGTCGTCGCGCGGCCCGTGGGGCGGGCGCCCCGCGCGGGAGCCGGGCTCCGCGGGGCCGGCGGTGGTGGCCGCCGACCCCGTCGCCGCGGCTCAGGCCGGGCGGCGTGCCGGGGCGTCCTGAGCGGTGCGGGCCGGGTCGGTCTCGGCCACCTGGCCGAGCACCGAGTCGATCCGGGTCATGAGCTCCGCGGGGATGCTCACCCCGGCGGCCGCGACGTTCTCGGCCACCTGCTCCGGCCGCGAGGCGCCGATGATCGCCGCGGCGACGTTGTCGTTCTGCAGCACCCAGGCGACGGCCAGCTGGGCCATCGTCAGGTCGAGCTCCGCCGCGATCGGCACCAGACCCTGGACCGCGGCGAGCACGTCGTCGCGCATCCAGCGACCGATCATGCGCGCGCCGCCCTTGTCGTCGGTGGCGCGTGACCCGGCCGGCGCGGCCTGGCCGGGCAGGTACTTGCCGGTCAGCACGCCCTGCGCGACCGGGGACCACACGATCTGCGACAGGCCCAGCTCGCGCGAGGTGGGGACGACCTCGCCCTCGATGACCCGCCAGAGCATGGAGTACTGGGGCTGGTTGGACACCAGCGGGATGCCGAGCGGGCGGGCCAGCGCCTGACCGGCGCGGATCTGGTCCGCCGTCCACTCCGAGACGCCGATGTAGAGCGCCTTGCCCTGGCGCACGACGTCGGCGAAGGCCTGAATGGTCTCCTCGAGCGGGGTCTCGGTGTCGAACCGGTGCGCCTGGTAGAGGTCGACGTACTCCGTGCCCAGGCGTCGCAGGGACGCGTGCACCGACTCCATGATGTGCTTGCGGGACAGCCCGACGTCGTTGGGGCCGCCGGGCCCGGTGGGCCAGTAGACCTTGGTGAAGATCTCCAGCGACTCGCGGCGCTGGCCGCGCAGGGCCTCGCCGAGCACCGTCTCCGCGGCCGTGTTGGCGTAGACGTCCGCCGTGTCGAACGTGGTGATCCCGGCGTCGAGGGCGGCGTGCACGCAGGCCGTCGCGGCCTCGTTCTCCAGCTGCGAGCCGTGGGTGAGCCAGTTGCCGTACGCGATCTCCGAGATCTTCAGACCGCTGCTGCCGAGGTGTCGATGCTCCATGCCCCGAGCCTACGGCCGCCCGACGGCGCGCCGGACGGCGTCGCCCCGGAGGTGCGCGCCCGGGTGGGGCGGCGACTCAGGAGGGGTACTGACCCCGGCCCACCTGGGGCTTCGGCAGCCGCATGCGGCGCAGCTGGAACGCCCGCAGAACGCCGTACATGAGGGTGCCCTTGGGCACGCCGCCGACGCCGAACTTCGCGTGCAGCCTGCGGCGCAGGCCGCGGGCCAGGATCACGGCGTCGACGATCGTCGCCGCGACGGCGATGTAGAGGACGAGGATGACCACGAGGCCGGCGGTGACGTTGTTGCCCGAGAGCATCACGGCGACGACCATGACGATCGAGACCGGCAGGAAGTACTCGCCGAGGTTGTGCCGTGCATCGACGTGGTCGCGGACGTACCGGCGCAGCGGGCCCTTGTCGCGCAGGGGCAGGTAGCGCTCGTCCCCGGTCTGCATCGCCTGATACTCGCGGTCCCGCGTCTCGCGGGCCGCGGCCCTCTCCGCCTTGGCCGCCGCCTTGCGGTCGGTGGGCACCAGGGGGTGGCGCCGGGCGGCCTCGGCCTCCTTGCGCGTGGGCGTCCGGTGCCCCTTGCCGACACCGTGCTCGCCGGGTGTCGGCGCGCTGGGGGTCGGATCGGCGGGTGCGGCGGACGGCCGGTTGCGGGAGAACACGGGACCAGGGTAGTCGAGCCCGGAGGTAGCCTCGTGTCCCGTGACCGACGCCGCAGCGCCCCCCGCCCCGAGCACCCCAGGACCCGCCGCGACGCCCGGGTCGCCGCCCACCGTCGAGGTGCTCCGCGCGCGGGTCGCCGCCGGCTTCGGGGACCTGCGGGCCGATCTCGAGGCGCTCGTGCGGATCCCCGGCGTCTCCAGCCCCGCCTTCGACCAGGCGCACGTCCAGGACAGCGCCGAGGCCGTCGCGGCGCTGCTGCGCGGCGCGGGCCTGGCGGACGCCCGGGTGCTCACCGCCCGGCGCCCGGACGGCCTGGCGAGCCGGCCGGCCGTCGTCGGGCACCTGCCGGGGCCGCAGGGCGCGCCCACGGTGCTGCTCTACGCCCACCACGACGTCCAGCCCACCGGGCCGCGCGAGGAGTGGGACACCGAGCCGTTCGAGCCCACCGAGCGCGGCGGGCGGCTCTACGGGCGCGGCGCGGCGGACGACAAGGCCGGCATCGTCGCGCACGTCGGGGCCCTGCGGGCGCTGGGCGGCGACCTCGCCGTGTCGGTGACCGTCTTCGTCGAGGGCGAGGAGGAGGTCGGCTCGCCCGCCTTCGTCGCCTTCCTCACCGAGCACCGCGACGCGCTCGCGGCCGACGTCATCGTCGTTGCCGACTCGCTCAACTGGCGTGTGGGCGTCCCCGCGCTGACCACGAGCCTGCGCGGGCTGGTCGACTGCGAGGTGGAGGTCGCCGTCCTGGAGCACGACGTGCACTCCGGCATGTTCGGCGGCCCGATCCTCGACGCGCCCACCCTCCTCGCGCGGCTCATCGCCACCCTGCACGACGACGACGGCACGGTGGCGGTCGCCGGGTTGCACCGGGCCACCGAGCCGCTGGTCGACTACGACGAGGCGGACCTGCGCGCGGACGCGTCCGTGCTGCCGGGCGTGCGCCTCGCGGGCACGGGGACGCTCAGCGGCCGGCTGTGGACCAAGCCCGCGATCTCGGTCATCGGCATCGACGCGACGTCCGTGGCGCACGCGTCCAACACCATCGCGGCCAGGGCGCGCGCCAAGCTCTCGCTGCGGATCGCCCCGGGGCAGGACCCGGCGCAGGCCGCGGCCGCGCTGCGCGCCCATCTCGAGGGGAACGCGCCGTTCGGGGCGCGGGTCACCGTGACCGACGGCGAGCTCGGCAAGGCGTTCGCCGCGCCGACGGACACGCCGGCGATGCGGGTCGCGCGCCGGGCGTTCGCCGACGCGTGGGGCACCGAGCCGGTGGACATCGGCGTGGGCGGATCCATCCCGTTCATCGCCGACCTGCTCGACGTGTTCCCCGACGCCGCGATCCTCGTCACGGGCGTGGAGGACCCGGACTCGCGCGCGCACAGCGCCAACGAGTCCGTGCACCTCGGCGAGCTGGAGCGCGTGGTCCTCGCCGAGGCTCTGCTGCTGTCGCGGCTCGCCACGGGCTGACCGCGCACCGGGCCCGGGGGATCAGACCGGGGGAGCCGGGTCGTACTGGATCTCGCGGCGCACGGCCCGGGCCATCGCCACGGACTCGAGCCGCGCCACGAGGTGCAGGGCCATGTCGATCCCCGCGGAGACCCCGGCGGAGGTGATGACGTCGCCGTCGTCGACGAACCGCGCCTCGGTGTCCGCGAGCACGCTGGGGTCGATTGCCGACAGCTCGTCGAACGCGGACCAGTGCGTCGTGGCCGGGCGGCCGGCCAGCAGCCCGGCCGCGGCATAGACCAGCGCGCCGGTGCAGACCGCCGTCATGAGCTGCGTGCTGGCCCGTGTCGCGCGCACCCACGCCAGGTGGTCCTGGTCGGCGAGCAGGCGGCGCGTGCCGTGGCCGCCGGGGTAGACGAGCACGTGCAGCGGGCCCACGTCGTCCGCGGCGAGGTCCGGGAGCAGCCGCAGCCCCTTGGCCAGCCGCACTCCGGCGCCGTCGGGGGAGAAGGTCACGACGTCGGGGCGGAGCCCGCTCATCGCACGCCATGCCGTGAGCACCTCGTACGGGCCGACGACGTCGAGCTCCTCCGCGTCGTCGAAGACGAGGATGCCCACCCGCACCGGGCTCCAGGTGCTCATGAGGCTCAGATCCCCGGCAGCGCGAGCATCTGGTCGAGTGCGACGCGCGCCCAGTGCGCGTCGTCCGGGTCGACCACCACGCGGTTGACGAGTCGGCCCTCGACGAGGGACTCCATCGCCCACACGAGGTGCGGCAGGTCGATCCGGTTCATCGTCGAGCAGAAGCAGACCGTCGCGTCGAGGTAGTGCACGGTCAGCTCGGGGTGCGCAGCGGCCAGCCGACGCACGAGGTTGAGCTCGGTGCCGATGGCCCACGACGAGCCGGGCTCCGCGGCGTCGAGCGCCCGGACGATGTACTCCGTCGAGCCCACCATGTCGGCGGCGGTGACGACCTCGTGCGTGCACTCGGGGTGCACCAGCACGGTCACCCCGGGCACGGCCGCGCGGATCGCCGCGACGTTGGCTGCCGAGAAGCGTCCGTGCACCGAGCAGTGCCCGCGCCACAGGATCATCCGTGCGTCGGCCAGCTGGCGCTCTGACAGCCCGCCGCCGGGCTTGCGCGGGTCGTAGACCACGCAGTCGTCGAGGCCGAGGCCCAGCTGCTGGACGGCCGTGTTGCGACCCAGGTGCTGGTCGGGCATGAAGAGCACCTTGCCGTCGCCAGCGACCCCGCCGGTGCGCTCGAAGGCCCAGCGCAGCGCCACCTGGGCGTTCGACGACGTGCACACCGTCCCGCCGTGCCGCCCGGTGAACGCCTTGATCGCCGCGGAGGAGTTCATGTACGTCACGGGCACGGTGCGCCCGGCGACGCCGGCGTCGGTGAGGACGTCCCACGCCTCCTCGACCTGCGCGATGGCCGCCATGTCGGCCATCGAGCAGCCCGCCGCGAGGTCGGGCAGCACGACGGCCTGGTCGGCGCCCGTGAGCACGTCGGCGGACTCCGCCATGAAGTGCACGCCGCAGAAGACGATGAACTCGGCCTCGGGGCGGGCTGCGGCCTCGCGCGCGAGCTTGAAGGAGTCGCCGGTGACGTCGGCGAAGGCGATGACCTCGTCGCGCTGGTAGTGGTGGCCGAGCACGAAGGCGCGGTCGCCGAGGGCGGCGCGCGCGACGCGAGCCCGCTCGACGAGGCCCGGGTCGCTCGCGGCCGGCAGCGCGCCGACGCAGTCGACGCCGCGCTCGGACGCGAGGTCCACGCCCTGACCGAGCAGCAGCAGCGCGCCGGAGGGGGCCGGTTCGGTGAAGGTCGCCGGGGTGGTCATCCTCGGATCTTCCCACAGCGGCCCGTCCGGGCACCCGGGGAGGCCGGAGCGCGAGCCGGGGCGGACGGTCGCCATGGCCGCCGACTGGGGCAGGATGACCCGGTGCGCATCCTCGTGGTCCCGGACGTCGTCGACCGGCTCACGGCGGCGCGGGCCGCGGACGCCCTCGCGCTCGGCTGGCGCCGCGGCGCCCCGCACGACGTGGTCCTGCCGGTCCCGCTGGGTGACGGCGGGCCGGGTCTGCTCGTTGCGGTGCAGGCGTCCTGCGGCGGGCGCGTCGAGGTGGTCACCGTCCCCGGTCCGACGGGCGAGCCCACCCCGGCGACGCTGCTCGTGCTCGACGGGAGCGAGGGCCCGACGATCGTCCTCGAGGCGGCGCAGGCGCTGGGCACCCACCTGCTCGACGCGCCGCGCGACCCGGGCACGACGTCGTCCCGCGGCCTGGGGGTGCTGCTCGCGGCGGCGCTCGACCTGGCGCCGCGGCGCGTCGTCGTCGGGCTCGGCGGGTGCGCGACGCACGACGCCGGGACCGGCCTGCTGGCCGGCCTGGGGCTCACGGCCCCCGCGCTGCGCCGGGGCGGCGCCGCGCTGGGCGAGGTGACGGCGGCGGACCTCACCGCGGTGGCCGGCCTGCGCGAGCGCTGGGCCGGCACGCGCCTCGAGGTCGCCGCAGACGTCGACGTTCCCCTCCTCGGCCTGCACGGCGCCTCGGCACTCCTGGCGCCCGCGCTGGGCGCCTCCGACGCCGCGGCCCAGGAGCTCGAGCGCGGGGCGGGCTCGCTGGTGCACGCGCTGGGCTCGCTCCTCGGCCCGGGGGCCGTCCGGGCGGCGGCCGGTGAGCACGGGTCGGGGGCGGGCGGTGGGCTGGGCTTCGCGCTGGCGGTGCTCGGCGGCGTGCTGCGGCCCGGCGCCGCTGTCGTCGCGGACCTCGTGGGGCTCGACGCGCGGGTGGCCGACGCGGACCTCGTGCTCACAGCGGTGGGCTCCCTCGACCCGCACACGCTGCACGACTCGGTGGTCGCGACGGTGGCTGCGCGCGCGCTGGGGCACGGTGTCCCGGTGGTCGTCGTCGCGCGCGAGGTGGTCGCCGGGCGGCGCGAGTGGTCCGCCGCCGGGGTGTCCGGCGCGTACGCCATGGCCGAGCGTCCCGAGCAGGTCGAGGCCCTCGCGCTGGCCGACGATGCCGAGCTCGTCGACGCCCTGGCGGCGCGCGCGGAGCGGGTGGCCAGGACCTGGTCCCGGTGAGGACGTACCCTGGTCGGGAAGAGGTGGGTCCTGCCGGGTGTTGACTCCCGTGCAGGGACCCGCCCCGGCACGTCCCGAGCACCGATCCTCACCCGATGATCCCGAGCACCTCAGCGGAGCGACCATGACCGAGACCACCGAGACCGCGACCCACGGCGTCGTGCTCACCGACTTCGCAGCCGAGAAGGTGCGCAGCCTGCTGGCCCAGGAGGGCCGCGACGACCTGCGCCTGCGCGTGGCCGTCCAGCCCGGCGGCTGCTCCGGCCTCATCTACCAGCTGTACTTCGACGAGCGCGTGCTCGACGGCGACGCGCTGCGGGACTACGACGGCGTCGAGGTCGTCGTGGACCGGATGAGCGTGCCCTACCTCGACGGCGCGACGATCGACTTCGCCGACACCATCGAGAAGCAGGGCTTCACCATCGACAACCCCAACGCCGGCAGCGCGTGCGCGTGCGGGGGCTCGTTCTCCTGATCCACGGTCCCGCTGCTCCGGCAGCGAGGACGGCGCACAGCACCCCGGTCCGCCCCTGGCGCGCCGGGGTGTCGTGCGCTCAGGCGAGCCGGACGGTGGTGACCCACGCGGTGTCGGTCGGCCCGGCGCCGTCGTCGGCCTGCTCGATCCCGGGGCCGGCGAGCACCTCCGGCTCGGTCGCCAGCACCGCGTGCCCGCGCATCCGCGCCCACGCGGGGACGTCGTAGCGCGCCGCCGGGTCCGTCCACCGCACGGCGACGAGCGTCCCGGCGGGCAGCCCGCGGCTGACCTCGGCCAGGCGGATGATCGGCAGCGGGCAGCGCAGCCCGCGCGCGTCGACGACGTGCGCCACACCTGCGGCCGCCTCGGCCCCCGCGCCGGGTCCCTCGCTCACAGCCCCGTCACCCCGAGCAGCCGCCGCACGGTCGCGACGGCCTGCGGCAGCGCCGCGCAGAACGCGTCGACGGCGGCGTCGGTCGCCTCGCGCGGCAGGGCGATGCGCACGTTGCCGTGCGTGAGCACGCCCATCGCCGCCAGCACGTGGCTGGGCTCGAGCGATCCCGACGTGCACGCCGAGCCGGAGCCGACGGCGAAGCCGCGCCGGTCGAGCTCGCCGAGCAGCGCCTCGCCGTCGACGTAGAGGCAGGAGAACGTCAGCACGTGCGGCAGGGATGCGCCCGGGTCGCCCACCACCTCGACGTCGGGGACCAGTGCCGCCGCGGCGCGCACGCGGGCCAGCAGGGCGCGGCGCCGGACGTCGGCCGCCGGCCGGTCCGCCAGCACGGCCGTGAGGGCCGCGGCTGCGCCGACGGCCGCCGGCACGCTCACGCCGCCGGGGGCCCACGGCTGCTCGTCCTCCGGTCCGGTCGGGGTGGCCCGGACGCGGGCCCGCACGGCCAGCACGCCCACCCCGGCCGGTCCGCCCCAGTCGCCCGGGTCCGCGGCCAGCAGGTCCCAGGGCGGCCCGACGCTGACGTGGCCGACGCTCGCCCCGGCGTCGACGAGCAGCGGCACCCCGGCCGAGCGCGCGGCCGCGTGCGCGTCGTCGACCGGCTGGAGCGTGCCGACCTCGCCGTTGGCGTGCTGGAGCGCGGCGAGCGTCACGCCGGGCGCAGCGACCGCAGCGGCCCACGCCGCGAGGTCGACCCGGCCCGTGCGGTCCACGGGGACCGGGTCGAGGTCCGGGTCGGTGACCCGCGCCGCGGCCAGCACCGCCGCGCGCTCGACGGCCGTGACGACCACCCCGCGGCCCACGCGCCGTCGCCCGTGCGTGACCGCCGCGACGGCGCGGTGCAGGCTGACCGTGTGGTTCGCGGTGAGGTGCAGCTCCTCGACGCGGCAGCCCAGCCCGGCAGCGATCTCGGCCCTCGCCTGGTCGAGCAGCAGGCGCGCGCGGCGCCCCTCGGAGTGCAGCCGGCGGGGGTCCGCCCAGCCGTCGGCGAGGGCCGCGACCCAGGCGTCGCGGCCGGCCGGGTGCAGCGGCGCGCGGCCGCCGGCGTCGAGGTAGGCACGGGACGGGTCCATCCGGTCACGCTACGGGGCGCGGGGCGGCGCGCGCGACGCGGTTCGGCCCCCCGTCCGCCCCGCCGCACGCTACGCTGCTCGCAGGGACGAAGGTCCCAGGTGACAGCCCCGGTGGATGGTCCCGGACCGGCGGCCCAGGAGGCCGCCCGGACGGGCGCACGACATGAGAGGCCCGTGTGGACGCGCAGCACCCCCGACGCCGGACCGCCCGCCTTGCGGCGGCCGGCGTCCTCGTGGCCCTGGTGACGAGCGGCTGCTCGGCGGAGGCCCGACGCGGCTACCTGCCGGGCTACGACGACGGCCAGGTCACCAACATGACCGAGCGCATCACGACCTTGTGGACCGGGTCGTGGATCGCCGCCCTCGTGGTCGGTGTCATCACCTGGGGCCTGATCCTGTGGGCGGTCGCCGTCTACCGCAAGCGCAAGGACGACGACACCCTGCCGGTGCAGCTGCGCTACCACGTGCCGCTCGAGGTGATGTACGTCATCCTGCCGATCCTCATGATCGGCGTCCTCTACTTCTACACGGCGCGCGACATGTCGGCGATCCAGGACACGACGGCCGAGCCGGACGTCACCATCGAGGTCGTCGGCAAGCGGTGGAGCTGGGACTTCAACTACCTCGACGAGGACGTCTACTCCTCGGGCCAGCACGTCATCGACGTGGGCGCCCCCGGCAACCCGGACAAGCTCCCCGTGCTGTACCTGCCGGTCGACCAGCGGGTCGAGATCCGCCTCGAGGCGCGCGACGTCATCCACTCGTTCTGGGTGCCGGCGTTCCTCTACAAGATGGACATGATCCCCGGGCAGACCAACGTCTTCCAGATCGTCCCCGAGCGCGAGGGCGTCTACGCCGGCAAGTGCGCGGAGCTGTGCGGCGAGTTCCACTCCGGGATGCTCTTCAACGTCGCCGTCGTCTCCCTCGAGGAGTACGAGGCGCAGATGGAGCTGCTGCGCGAGGCCGGCCAGACGGGTCGCCTCGGCCCGGACCTCAACCCGTCGTCCGTCGCCGTCGACACCACCGCGACCACCTCCGGAGACAGCTGATGGCCACGTACGCCCCGCAGATCCTCGGTGCGACCCCCGCGCGGCGCCAGAAGGGCAACGCCGTGGTCCGGTGGATCACCTCCACCGACCACAAGACGATCGGGTACATGTACCTCATCGCCTCGTTCATGTTCTTCGCCATCGGCGGGCTCATGGCGCTGGTCATCCGCGCGGAGCTCTTCGTGCCCGGCATCCAGGTGGTGACGAGCAACGAGCAGTACAACCAGCTCTTCACGATGCACGGCACGATCATGCTGCTGCTCTTCGCGACGCCCCTGTTCGCCGGGTTCGCCAACGTCATCGTGCCGCTGCAGATCGGCGCCCCGGACGTGGCCTTCCCGCGGCTCAACATGTTCGCCTTCTGGCTGTACCTCTTCGGCGGGCTCATCGCGTCGGCCGGCTTCTTCACCCCCCAGGGCGCGGCGTCCTTCGGCTGGTTCGCCTACGCACCGCTGTCGAGCTCGGTGAACTCCCCGGGCCTCGGCGGCGACCTGTGGGTGTTCGGCCTGGCGATGGGCGGCTTCGGCACCATCCTGGGCGCGGTGAACTTCATCACCACCATCCTGACGATGCGCGCGCCCGGCATGACGATGTTCCGGATGCCGATCTTCACCTGGAACACGCTCATCACGGGCCTGCTCATCCTCATGGCGTTCCCGCCGCTGGCCGCGGCGCTCTTCGCGCTCGGCGCCGACCG
>NZ_DAORSQ010000037.1:0-25036 GCF_035443605.1 Actinotalea sp.
CGGCGTGTGGCCGGTCGGTACCCGTATCCCCGCCGAACCCGAGCTGACCGAGCTCGTCGGCGTGGGACGCAACACCATCCGCGAGGCCGTGCAGTCGCTGGTCCACGCCGGCATGCTCGAGCGCCGGCAGGGCTCCGGCACCTTCGTCCTGTCGGACTCCGAGCTCGGCAACGCGATGGGCAGGCAGATCGCCGGGGCCCACCAGCGGCACGTGCTGGAGGTCCGCCGGAGCCTCGAGGTCGAGGCCGCCCGCCTGGCGGCCGTGCGCAGCACCCCGGCGCAGGTCGCCGAGCTGCGCGCGCTGCGCGACGCCCGCTCGGCCGCCTACGCCGGCGGCCAGCTGGACACCATGGTCGAGGCCGACCTCGCCCTGCACCGCACCATCGCCCTGGCCGCGCACAACCCGGTGCTGCTCGCGCTCTACGAGAACCTCCAGGACGCGATCAGCGACAACATCCGGTTCAACTTCGAGCACCCGGTGCACGACGACGACTCGCACCACGCCCTGGTCGAGGCGATCGCCGAGGGCGACGCGGTCGCCGCGATGCGCGAGATCGACCGGTACCTGTCCGACCTCATCAGCAGCGACCTGCACTAGGCCGATGGGGCCGAGCCCGACGCCCACGGGGCCGAGCCCCAGCGCGGTCCGGGTGGTCCTCCTGTGCGGCCCGGCGGGCTCGGGAAAGTCGACAGCTGCCCGATGCCTCGAGCGCGAGGGCTTCGCCCGCCTCTCCTTCGACGAGGAGGCCTGGGGCCGCGGGCACCGCACCCACCCCCTGGCGCGGCCCGTCGCCGAGGAGGTCGCGGCGACCCTGCGCGGGCGGCTCGTCGCCCTGGTGCGCGCCGGCGTCGACGTCGTCGTCGACTCGTCCTTCTGGTCGCGGGGCGCACGCGACGAGTACCGACGGCTGCTCGACCCGCTCGGGGTGACGCCCGTGACGTACTACCTCGCAACGCCGCGCGCGGTGGCCCTGGGACGCGTCGCGTCGCGTCGCAACACGGGGCCGCACGACCTCGTGCTCCCGGACGGGCTGGCGGAGGCGTACATCGACGGGTTCGAGGTGCCGACGGCGGCCGAGGGCCCGCTGCGCATCCTGACGGGCGCCGACGACGACGGCGCGGTGGGGCGTCCGGCGGGCTGGTAGTCTCGTGCACCGCCCCGGCCCGCGTAGCTCAGGGGATAGAGCGTCTGCCTCCGGAGCAGAAGGTCGTAGGTTCGAATCCTATCGCGGGCACCGTCTGACCTGCGGAGACGTCGATCCGCGCCACGTGCGGGCCACAGCGGGGCGAGCAGCGGCGCCGGGTGATCACCAGCGCCCGTCGTCGCCACGACGCTCGCCGGGTGAGGCGTTGCTCGGGCGTGCTCTGCACGTGCGGGGTTGGAGTGGTCGCGGGACGACGTTCCCCCACGACGTCGAGGTGCGAGGACTGCTCGCCGAGGCGTACCGACGGGACCGCTGCTCACCGCGGCAGTCCGATCGGCGCTCACGCCGGTGGACGCGGCGGAGGCTGCGAAGGAGGAGATGTGGCACGACCAGGCCAACGTGGGTCCGGTGGCGCGCGCCCTGACGTCGGCGCCCAGCGCCGCCGCGCCCCGCGTCCCGCCGAGCAGGGGATCATCCCGGTGCTCGCCGAGGTGGCCCGCGAGGTCGACAACGCCGTGCAGCGACCGCCGACGCGTCCGGTGGTGCGCACGAAGTTCCAGGTCGTGGCGCTTCTCGTGCGCGAGGAGCGCGCCCGGGTGATGGCCGACGGTGGCCCGACCGAGTCGCGGCGCGCCAACCAGCTCAAGCGCCTCGACGGGGTGGCGACCCTGCTGGCCAGGACCGCTGCCCGCGACACCTCGCTGCTCGAGCTGCTCGCCGAGGACGCCAGGGTCTCCGACGCCGCGCGAGCCTTCAAGGCGACCCTGATGCGCGCCGGCGGGCTGGAGCCGCCCGAGGAGCCAGCACCCGCCGCGCCGGCCGCACCGGCGCCCGGCGCCGAGACCCAGGTGGTGCCCCGGTCGGTGGTCTCGCGCCAGCTCGCGAACCCGTTCCTCGCTCCGGACTTCGAGGCCGCGGCCGCACGGATCGCCACGCGGGCGCGCCGACTTGCCGGGTGGGAGCTGCTCGAGCCGCTCTTCCGGTCCTTCGAGCACGCCGCCACCGGCGCTCCCGCCTGCATGGCGCTGCCCGAGGCCCGCTCCGTGCCCGTTCCCCACGGCCGGGAGCTGATGCCGCACCAGGCCCAGGTCGTCGCGGCCACGGCCCGCGGCCATCGCACGTTCCTGCTCGCCGACGAGCCCGGGCTCGGCAAGACCGCCCAGGCGCTGCTCGCCGCCCAGGTGGCCGACGCCTACCCGCTGCTGGTCGTGGTGCCCAACGTGGTGAAGACGAACTGGGCGCACGAGGTCGGCCTGTGGACGCCGCAGCGGCGGTCCACGGTGGTCCACGGCGACGGCGACCGGGTCGACGGGTTCGCGGACATCGTGATCGTGAACTACGAGCTCCTGGACCGGCACGTCGGCTGGCTCGGCGACCTCGGCTTCCGCGGCATGGTCGTCGACGAGGCGCACTTCATCAAGAACAAGGGCTCCCAGCGCTCCCAGCACGTCCTCGCGCTCTCCGAGCGGATCCGCGAGCGCGCCGCCCGGCCGCTGCTGATGGCGCTCACCGGCACCCCGCTGATCAACGACATCGAGGACTTCCGGGCGATCTGGCAGTTCCTCGGCTGGATCGACGACACGAAGCCGCTCGGCGCGCTGCAGACCGCCCTCGAGGACACCGGGCTCACCCCGGCCGACCCGGGGTTCTCCGCGGCCGCGCGGGCCAGCGTGATCGACATGGGCATCGTGCGCCGCCGCAAGGTCGACGTGGTCGCCGACATCCCCGCCCGCCGGGTGGCGGACCTGCCGGTCGAGCTCGACGGCGCGGCCGGCCGCTCGATCCGTGCCGCCGAGGCCGCGCTCGCCCGCCGGCTGGTCGGTCGCTACCGGTCCGCCGTGGAATTTCGCACCGGCGGCGGCGTGGTGGACGGTGTCGACCATGAGCTCGCTCGCCGGGTGGCGGCGGCGGAGCTCAAGGACTCGAGCTCGCAGACCGGTGGCGAGAACGTGTTCACGATGGTCCGCCGGATCGGCCAGGCCAAGGCCGGTCCGGCCGCCGACTACGCCGCGCAGCTCGCCCGCAGCGTCGGCAAGGTGGTGTTCTTCGCCAAGCACGTCGACGTGATGGATCAGGCAGAGCAGACCTTCGCCGATCGCGGCATCCGCTACGCCTCGATCCGCGGCGACCAGACGCGCACGGTGCGCGAGAAGAACATCGCCGCGTTCGTCAACGACCCTGACGTGTCGATCGTGGTGTGCTCCCTCATGGCGGCGGGCGTGGGGCTGAACCTCCAGGTCGCCTCGAACATGGTGCTGGCCGAGCTGTCCTGGACCGACGCCGAGCAGACCCAGGCCATCGACCGGATCCACCGGATCGGCCAGGCCGAGCCCGTCACCGCGTGGCGGATCATCGCGGCACAGACCATCGACGCCAAGATCGCCGAGCTGATCGACAGCAAGTCGGGGCTGGCCGCCCGGGCGCTGGACGGGGCGCGGGACGAGGACGTCACCTCGTCCACGGACGTGCAGCTCGACGCCCTGGTGGGGCTGCTCACCGACGCGCTCGCCGCCGAGGGCGTGGCCTGAGCCTCCGGACGACCACCACGCCGGACTGCCCGCTGCACGGTGGGCGCCCGGTGACGCCGACCGTTCGCACGGCGGCCTGTGCAAGGCTCCCGTCATGAGCGACCACACCGAGGTTCAGAGAGTCGCGGCCTACGGCGTGGCCATCGACGAGGACCGCGTCCTGCTGGTGAGGGCCAGCGCCACGTCGCACTTCGCGGGGGCATGGTCCCTGCCGGGAGGCGGCGTCGACCACGGTGAGCACCCGGCGGACACGGTCGCGCGGGAGTTCGGCGAAGAGACCGGGTTGGCGGTGCGGATCGATGGACCGTGCGCGGTCTTCAGCGACGTGGTGGCCATCCCGTCGAAGACCCAACGGCTGCACTCGGTGCGGCTGTGCTATCCCGTCAGCGTCGTCGGCGGCAGCCTTCGCGACGAACGCGACGGGTCCACCGATCTGGCCCGGTGGGTTCACCTCGGTGAGGCCGCCCGGCTCCCAGCGATCGCACCCTTCGTGACAGCAGCCATCGAACGCGCCTGACGTCCTCGGCACGCGGACGCGGGCGAGGGGTCTCGCCGCCTCAGCCACGCCCCGCACCCCTCGGCCCGCTGTGACCTCGGCCAGCGTCTCCGTTGCTAGCGTCTGTCCCGATGGACATCCACGAGCTGCTCGAGGCCTACCTCGACCGTCAACCCGAGCCCAAGCAGGCCGACCTGCGGCAGGTTCACGCGCGCATGCTGGCGGAGTTCCCCGGGTGCAGGCTGTGGTTCCACGACGGCACCAACGAGGGTGGCAAGGTCGTGGCCAACCCCAGCATCGGCTATGGCGTCTCCACCATCCACTACGCCGACGGGTCGTCGCGGGACTTCTACCGCATCGGCCTCAGCGCGAACACCACCGGCATCTCGGTGTACGTGCTCGGTCTCGACGACAAGACCTTCCTGGCGCGCACCTACGGCCCCTCGATCGGCAGAGCCAGCGTCACGGGGTACTGCATCAGGTTCAGGCGCCTCGACGGCATCGACGCCGAGGCCCTCCACGCGGCCATCCGACACGGGATGACCGTCGATCGGACCGGTTGAGCGCAGCCATCAGCGTGGTCGCGCCACTCGACCCCGTGCGGGAAGCGCGCGCCCCGTGCCCACCCGCGGGAGTTCTTCAGCCTGAGGCGTCGATCCGCCGGCATGCCTCGACGAGCGCCGCGATGTCGCCCTCGATCGCGGTCAGGTCGTCACCGACGATGGCGCTGTCGGCGGCCAGCGCGTCGCGGACGTCGGCCATGTCGTCCCGGACGACCGACAGGTCGTGCGCCAGGCCGTCGTACTCGTGGTCGGCCGCGGCAGCCGTGTCGGCGGCCCCCCGGAGGATGTCGACCCACTCGGCAGCCACGCCAGGGCTGAAGGAGGAGGAGTCCTGGCCGGATCTACCGATCACTGGCACTGTCCCTGCCGTCGCGCAGGCCAGCCGGGCCTGTTCACCCGGCGAACCTGTCTGAGCACCGCACCCGGCCACGAACGCGCCGATGACCAGCCATGTCGTGACGTGCCCCACCCGCATGGCGCCACGCTAGCGGCCTGCCTCGAGGAACGGCTGGTACATCAGGAGGGCCTGGTTCGCGGCCACCAGCTCGTCGCCCACCTCGACCCCGTCGGCGTCCCGCACCCGGCGTCGCACGACGTTGTGCCGCAGGAAGACCCCGGGGGCGTCGTGGGTGATGACGTGGTGCGCCTCGTAGAGCTCGTACGTCCAGGGCACCGGGGCGTCGGCCGTCCAGCGTCCCTCCAGGTGCGTCGCCGTCACCCGAAGGTCGAGGCGGAAGGTCGCCGTCGTCCCGTTGCGCACCTGCAGGTCCAGGACGGGCCACGCGCACGTGGCGCCGCTGCCGAACGGCTGCGTGCGGCCGGCGTCGGGGAACACGTCGTAGCTGTGCCGCCAGCGCTCGGTGACCGTCAGCGGCGTGTGCAGCGTCATCCAGTAGAGGAGGTTCGTCGCCTGGCACATGCCGCCGCCCACCCCCCGGGACAGCCGGCCGTGGTCGAGCACCAGCCCGTCGCGGAAGCCGCGCCGGCGGGTGGGCGCACCCACGTGCTTCCAGAACGAGAGCGTCTGCCCCGGCCGCACCAGCAGCCCGTCGAGCCGCGCCGCGGCCAGGCCGAGGTTGACCGCCTTGCCACGCTGCAGCACGGGGTCCAGCCCGGCCAGGTCCCGCACGAGGGGCGTCGCGTGCTCCGCCACCGCGTGCTCGTGGCCGTCGAGCGGGCCGCGGGAGAGCCGCAGGTCCCCCGCCCGCCGCCACTGCACCTCGCGTCGCACCCGGCGCACCGCTGGCGCCACCCAGCCCCTGACGACCGCAGCCCCCGGCACCATCTCGCCCCCTCGCGACACCGCAACGCTAGCGCCCGCCCGCGACCGTGCGAGAGTGCTGGGTGTCCCCCCGGTCCGGCGGGACGCCCCGACCCGCCCCTCCCGGAAGGACGCCCCCATGGACGCGCAGCAGCTCAAGGTCGCCGTCGTCGGCACCGGCGCCTGGGGCGAGCAGCACGCGCGCCTGTTCGCCCAGCGCCAGGACACCACGCTGTGCGCCGTCGCCGGGCGCGACCCCGGGCGTACCGAGGCGCGCGCCCACGCCTACGGCGCGACGCCTTACACGGACGTCGACGCGATGCTCGCGACGGAGCAGCCCGACCTCGTCACCGTGTGCCTGCCCAACGAGGCGCACTTCGCCCCGACGATGCACCTGCTCGGCACCGGGGTGGCGCTGCTGGTCGAGAAGCCGCTGGTCTTCGACCTGACCGAGGCCGACGCCCTGCTCGCCGCGGCGTCGGAGCGCGGCACGTTCTTCTCCATCAACCTCAACCACCGCTACGCCGAGCCCGTGCAGCTGGCGCACCGCGCGATCGCCGACGGCACCCTCGGCGACGTCGTCTTCGTCACCTGGCGGTTCGGCGGCGAGCCCAACTGGGGCACGTCCCCGCACGGCAACCTCATCGAGACCCAGGTGCACGGGCTCGACATGATCGAGCACCTCTGCGGACCGATCACCTCCGTGATGGCCCAGATGTACGACGGGACGCGGCCGGGCACGTTCACGACGGTCGCCGTCGCGTTCGAGCTCGCGGGCGGCGGGGTCGGCACGCTGCTCGGCACCTACGACTCGTCGTACGCCTACCCGGACACGCACCGGCTCGAGGTCAACGGCACGCTGGGCAGGGTGGTCGTGGAGGACACCGTGCGGCGGTTCAGCCTGTCGCTCGCGGGTGACGAGACCGCCCGGGTGTGGCAGGCCGGGTACTTCGACGACGAGGCGCGCGGCTTCCACCGGACGTTCGACCGGCACGTCGACGCCGTGCTGGCGGCCCTGCGCGCCGGGGAGGCGCCGCCCGTGCACGCGCGGGCCGGACGGCGCGCCCTGGAGCTGGCGCACGCGATCATCCGCTCAGCCGAGCAGGGCGTGCGGATCGTGACGGCCCCGACCGTCTGAGGGCCTGCCGACCGACGTGCATGCCGTCCGAGGGGCATGCCGTCCGAGGCATGCCGTCCGAGGCATGCCGTCCGAGGGGCACAGCGGCCGGTCCGGCCGGCGAGCGTCGCCGTCGGGCACCCCGGGAACGGCGACGGCCCGCCGGCCGGAGCCGACGGGCCGTACGGGTCGATCGTGGGGCGGTCAGTCCGCCAGGCCGCGCGGCGCCGGGACGCCGGCGAGCAGGCTGCGGACCTCGGCCTCGCTGTAGCGGCGGTGCCCGCCGAGCGTGCGGATGGCCGAGAGCTTGCCGGCCTTGGCCCAGCGCGTGACCGTCTTGGGGTCGACGCGGAACATGCTGGCGACCTCGGAGGGGGTCAGCAGGCTGCCGCGCGCGTCACGCACGGGGCCGGGGGTGAGGGTGTGAGGCGACATCTGCGCGTCCTGTCTTTCGGTTGGCCCGGCCGACCACGTGGGTCCCGATGGCTTTGCGTCCCCACCTCGCGATGGGTTTGCCCTTGTCGTTGACAAGGACAGGGTTACACAATCCGGACATCTGCGCAAAGGACCTCGGTCGATGCGTATCGTTTTCACCCACTCGTACCAACCGTCCCCTGTGTCCCGGCTCGCGTACCGTCGAGGGATGTCACCGCCCGCCCTCGTGCCGTTCGACCCCCGCAGCCTCGAGGCGCTCACCCCCGCCGACCTGCGGGCGCGCGGCAGCCTCAAGTGGACGGCCGTGACCACCGAGATCGCCGCGTGGGTTGCCGAGTCCGACCTCGGCACCGCGCCGGCGGTGACCGCTGCTGCGGTCGCGGCCGTCACCGACGGCCTGACGGGCTACCTGCCGCCCGCGCCACGCGCTGCCATGGCCCAGGCCTGCGCCGACTGGCACCACCAACGGTACGGCTGGGACGTGCCCGCCCGCTGGGTGCACCCCGTGGCGGACGTGCTCGAGGCGCTGCACGTGGCCGTCGAGCACTTCTCGCGGCCGGGCTCCGCCGTCGTGGTGCCCACCCCCGCCTACATGCCCTTCCTCACCGTCCCGCGGCAGTGGGGTCGCGACGTGGTCCAGGTCCCCATGACCACCGACGGCGGACGCCCCGTCCTGGACCTCGAGGCCATCGACGCGGCGCTCGGGGCGGGCGGCGGCCTCGTGACCCTCGTCAACCCGCACAACCCGACGGGCCGCGTGCACACCCGCGACGAGCTGGCCGCGCTCGGCGCCGTCGTCGAGCGGCACGGCGCCCGGGTGTTCGCCGACGAGATCCACGCCCCCCTGGTCCACACCGGGCACCGGCACGTGCCCTACGCCTCGGTGTCGGCGGCGACCGCGGCGCACACGATCACCGCGACCTCCGCCTCCAAGGCGTGGAACATCCCCGGCCTCAAGTGCGCCCAGCTCATCGTGTCCAACGAGGCCGACGCCGCGACGTTCGAGCCCGTGTCCTTCCTCGCCACGCACGGCGCGTCGACGCCCGGGGTGCTCGCCAACGCCGCCGCCTACCGCGAGGGTGGCCCGTGGCTGGACGGCGTCCTGGACTACCTGGCTGGCAACGCCACGGCGCTGGCCGACGTGCTCGCCGAGCACGCCCCGGCGGTCCGGTACACCCCGCCGGAGGGCACCTACCTCGCGTGGCTGGACCTGCGAGCTGCGCTCGCGGGCCACGACCTGCCCGTGGGCCGGTGGCTCGCCGAGCATGCCGGGGTCGAGGTGGTCGACGGGATCCGGTGCGGCCGGGTGGGGCTCGGCTTCGCGCGGCTGACGCTGGCGATGCCACGACCGCTCGTCGTGGCGGCCGGGCGACGGATCGCCGCGGCGCTCGCCGAGGCCTGACGCGACGACGGGCGCCGCCCCCGCAGGGGTGGCGCCCGTCGTGCGCGCCGCGGGGCCCGGCAGGCGTCAGCCGCCGGTGATGGCCGTCGGCGTCCCGGCGTGCGTGATCTCGATCCGCCGGGGCCTGGCCTCCTCGGCGACCGGGATCGTCAGCGTGAGCACGCCGTCGGCGTAGCGGGCCTCGATGGCGTCCAGCGCCAGGCCGCGGCCGAGCGTGAGCTGACGCACGTACGTGCCGGTGGGCCGCTCACGGACGAGCCACTGGAGCTCGCCGTCGGGCTGGGCGGTGCGCTGGGCGCGCAGCGTCAGGGTGCGGTCCTCCACGCCGACGTCGATGCTGCCGGGATCCACCCCGGGCAGGTCGACGTGCGCGACGTAGTGGTCGCCGACCCGGTACAGGTCCATCGGCATCGCCGGCACCTGGGCCATGGCCGTCTCACGCATCGGGCCGAGCAGGTCGTCCATCCAGCGGGCGCTGCTGGCAAAGGGGTCGAAGCGGGTAGCCATCGCGGTCCACCTCCTCACGAGGTGCCCCGGACCCTCCGGGGCACGGTTCGCCCCGTCCGGAGCCCGGTGGGCCCGGCGGGCGGCTACACCACCAGTGTTAGCACTCTCGCGCGTCGAGTGCCAGTCTTCGCCCGGACCCGGGACAGCCGAAGGTCCCCGTGCCAGACTCCCAAGGACCTTTGGCACACGATTTTTCGGTGATGGCGACCTAGCGTCAACACCGGGTCAACGGCGATCCTCCACCTGTCCAGAAGAACCGGGAGATGCCCGTGAGCACACGCGCAGCACGAAGCAAGGCCGCAGACGACGTCATCGACGCACCGGCCGTGCCCGCCTCGCCGATCGACGCCCTCGTCGCCGGAGCCACCAAGGCCCTGGCCGCCTACGCATCGTTCACCCAGGCCGACATCGACCACATCGTCAAGAAGGCGTCGGTCGCGGCACTCAACCAGCACGGCCAGCTGGCCAAGCTCGCGGTCGAGGAGACCCGCCGCGGGACGTTCGAGGACAAGGCCGTGAAGAACATCTTCGCGTGCGAGCACGTGACGAACTCCATGGCGGAGCTCAAGACCGTCGGCATCATCTCGCGCGACGACCTCAAGGGCATCGTCGAGATCGCCGAGCCGGTCGGGGTCATCTGCGCGATGGTCCCGGTCACCAACCCGACCTCGACCGCGATCTTCAAGTCGCTCATCGCGCTGAAGACCCGCAACCCCATCATCTTCGCGTTCCACCCCTCGGCCCAGGAGTGCTCGATCGCGGCCGCGAAGATCGTGCGCGACGCGGCCGTCGCCGCCGGCGCCCCCGAGCACTGCATCCAGTGGGTCACCGAGCCCTCGATGGACAACACCAACGCGCTGATGAACCACCCGGGGGTGGCGCTCATCCTGGCCACCGGCGGCAACGCGATGGTCAAGGCCGCCTACTCGTGCGGCAAGCCGGCGCTCGGCGTCGGCGCCGGCAACGTGCCCGCCTACATCGAGAAGTCGGCCAAGCTCAAGCGGGCCGTCAACGACATCGTCATGTCCAAGTGCTTCGACATGGGCATGGTCTGCGCGTCGGAGCAGGCAGCGATCATCGACACCGAGATCTACGACGAGGCGATGGCCGAGTTCTCCCGCCTGCACGCCTACCTCTGCACCCCGGAGGAGAAGGCCAAGCTCGAGCGGCTCATCTTCGGCGTCGAGGCCCGGGACGCGAACTGCGCCGGCGCCAAGCTCAACGCCTCCGTGGTGGGCCAGAGCCCGCAGTGGATCGCCGAGAAGGCCGGCTTCACCATCCCGGCCGACGCCTCGATCCTCATGGCAGAGGTGTCCGAGGTCGGCCCGTCCGAGCCGCTGACCCGCGAGAAGCTGGCCCCCGTGCTGGCGATCCTGCGCGCCGAGAGCACCGAGCACGGCATCAAGCTGGCCGAGCAGATGGTCGAGTTCGACGGGCTGGGTCACTCCGCGGCGATCCACTCCCTCGACGAGAAGCTCGTCGAGGAGTTCGGCGCCCGGGTCAAGGCCACCCGCATCATCTGGAACTCGCCCAGCTCGCACGGCGGCATCGGCGACATCTACAACTCGTTCATCCCGTCCCTGACCCTCGGCTGCGGCTCGCACGGCCGCAACTCGGTCTCGAACAACGTCTCGGCGGTCAACCTGGTGAACATCAAGCGGATCGGTCGTCGCAACAACAACCTCCAGTGGTTCAAGGTCCCGGCCAAGACGTACTTCGAGCCGAACGCCATCCGCTACCTCGCGGACATGGCCGACATCCACCGCGTGACGATCGTCACCGACGCGACGATGACCAAGCTCGGGTTCGTCGACCGGATCCTGGACGTGCTGGCCCGCCGGCCCGAGAAGATCTCGCTGCAGATCATCGACAACGTCGAGCCCGAGCCGACCATCGCCTCGGTCGACAAGGGTGCCGAGCAGATGCGCGAGTTCGGCCCGGACACGATCATCGCCCTCGGCGGTGGCTCGCCGATGGACGCCGCCAAGGTCATGTGGCTGCGGTACGAGCACCCGGAGATCGTCTTCGCCGACATGCGCGAGAAGTTCTTCGACGTCCGCAAGCGTGCGTTCAAGTTCCCGACGCTCGGTGAGAAGGCGCAGCTCGTCTGCATCCCGACCACCTCGGGCACGGGCGCCGAGGTCACGCCGTTCGCGGTCATCACCGACCAGAAGACGGGCGTCAAGTACCCGCTCGCCGACTACGCGCTGACCCCGACCGTCGCGATCATCGACCCGGCGCTGACCGGCAAGATGCCCGCGTCCCTCGCGGCCGACTCCGGCTTCGACGCCCTGACGCACGCCACCGAGGCCTACGTCTCCGTCTACGCCAACGACTTCACCGACGGCATGGCGCTGCAGGCGATCCGCCTCATCTTCGCCAACCTCGAGGCGTCGGTCGTCGGCGGCGGCGCGGCGGTCGAGGCCCGCGAGAAGATGCACAACGCGGGCACGATCGCCGGCATGGCCTTCGGCAACGCGTTCCTGGGGATCGTGCACGCCATGGCGCACACGATCGGCTCGAACTTCCACCTGGTGCACGGCCGGACCAACGCGACGCTGCTGCCGCACGTCATCCGGTACAACGGCACCATCCCCACGAAGTTCAACAGCTGGCCCAAGTACGAGCACTACGTCGCCCCCGAGCGCTTCCAGGAGATCGCCAAGACCCTCGGTCTGGCGGCGAGCACCCCGGAGGAGGGCGTCGAGTCCTACGCCCGTGCCGTGGAGGAGCTGCGCGACCGCGTGGGCATCCCCCGCTCGTTCGCCGCGCAGGGTGTCTCCGAGCAGGCCTTCATCGGCAAGCTCGACGACCTCGCCATGCGGTCGTACGAGGACCAGTGCGCGCCCGCCAACCCGCGGATGCCGATGCTGGACGACATGAAGGACCTCATGACCGCGGCGTACTACGGGACGTCGCTGCAGGACGTGCGCTCCCGGCGCACGGCGGCAGGAGCCGCGGAGGAGCCCGCCCAGGAGGCTGACTCCGCGTCCTGACGCACGGGTGTGCCCCGCTCGGTCGCGCGAGCGGGGCACACCTGTGTCCGGGCACCTGTGTCCGGGCACCTACGGCTCGGGCGCGCCGCAGGGCGGGCACACTAGGGGGACCGACCCGAGGAGTGCACCATGCGGACCCGCCCGACCCTCGCCGTGACCGCGGCCCTCACCCTGACCGCCGCACTCGCCCTGACCGCCGTGCTGGCCGGCTGCGACGCCGTACCGGTCGATCTCGACCGGATCGGCGAGCAGGTCCAGCAGGGCGTCGACGACGCCCGCGGTTCGCTCGACGACCTCCAGGGCGCGGTGCAGGACGCGGCCGGCCTCGACGAGGCGGCCCGCACCGCGGTGCAGGGCGCCGCGACGCAGGCGGAGGAGGCCCTGGCGCAGGCGCGCGCCGCCGTCCAGGACGGCGCGACCCCGGAGGCGGTCGACGAGGCCCGCGCGGCACTCACGGAGGCCAAGGCCGCCCTCGCTGCGGCGACCGAGGGCGTGCCGGAGAGCCTCAGGGGTGTGCTCGACGAGCTCGCCGGCCAGATCGACGGCGTCATCGCGGGGCTCGGCGACGCCGGCTGAGCCTGCGGCGTCACGGCGTGCAGGGCGCCGCGCCACGGACGACCTGGGCCCTTCGGTGCGTCCCGTCGGGCGTCCGGCGGATACGGTGGCCAGGTGACGAGCCACGCCCCAGCACCCCTGTCCGGCCACCAGATCGAGCTGGTCCTGGACGACCAGCAGGCGACGATCACCGACGTCGGCGCGAAGGTACGCCGGTACGCCGTCGGCGGTCGCGACGTCTTCACCCCGTTCCCTGCCGACGTGCCCGCGCCCGCCGGTCACGGTGCCGTGCTGGCGCCGTGGCCCAACCGGATCCGCGACGGCCGCTACACGTTCGAGGGCGTCGAGCGCCAGCTCGACCTGTCCGAGCCCGCGCTGGCGACCGCGCTGCACGGGCTCGTGATGTGGCAGCGCTGGACCGTGGCGCCGGTCGAGGACACGGCGCACGCGACCGGCCAGGCCACCACCCTCGAGGTGCGGACCTCACCGAGCGGCGGCTACCCCTTCGACCTCCTGCTGCGCGTGACGTACCGCCTCACCGCCGCGGGCCTGCACGTCCAGGCGTCGGCGACCAACCTCGGCGAGCACGTGGCGCCGTACGGGATCGGCTTCCACCCGTGGCTCTCCCCCGGCGACGCGTCGCTGGACGAGTGCACGGTGCGGCTCGACGCGCGCACGCGCGTCCTCGTCGACGAGCGGCTGCTGCCCGTGGGCACGGCGCCGGCCGAGGGCGACTTCGACCTGCGTGCGCCGCGCTCGCTGCGCGGCCTCGACCTCGACGACGCCTACGTCGACGTGCTGCGGGACGCTGACGGTCTGTCCTGGATGCACCTGAACGGCCCGGACGGCCGGACGGCCGCCGTCTGGATGGACGAGTCGATGGACACCTGGCAGGTGTGCAGCGGCAACCACCTCGGGGCCGTGGACTGGCGGCGCACGGGCCTGGCCGCCGAGCCGATGAGCTGCATCGCGGACGCCTTCCGGACCGGCGAGCGGCTGATCCGGCTCGAGCCGGGCGCCACGCACGAGGTCACCTGGGGCGCCGCGCTGCTGTGAGTCCGGCGGCCCTGGCCGTCGGCGGGGCGGGCCGCCAGACGGCAGGCGTCAGACGCCAGGCGTCAGTGCGTGTCCCAGTTGGTGCCCTGGGCCGTCGTGCCCGGCACGTACTCCCAGTGCCACGGCTCGTAGGCGCCCGAGCCGCCGGCCCGGGCCCACTGCGGGTTGTCCCAGCCGAAGACCGGGCCGTTGGCCCGGAGCCAGTCCTGGACGGCCTGCGAGTTGGTCTCGACACCGCACAGGTCGACCGCGAGGCCCCAGCCGTGGTTGGACGTCCCCGGCGTCGCCGCGAGGCCCGGCTTCGTGTACGCGAGGCGCCGCTGCTCGGCGAGCGTGCGGTACGAGTCCGTGATGCACAGGTCGCGGCCGAAGACGACGGAGAAGCTGTCGTTGAGCTCGGAGATCGCCAGGGCGGCGTCGCCGCGCAGCATCTGCGTCCCGTCCCACAGCGTGCACAGGTCGGACGTGGCGATCTGGCCGTTGGGGGCGTCGAGCTGCGTCGCGCCGTCGCAGTCGGGCAGGGGGCTGCGGACCAGGCTGCGGCTGACGGTGTCCGCCGTGCGCACGGCACCGGGGACGGCCGCGAGCAGGGACGTCGGCGTGGTCGCGGCGCCGCCCACGGCGAGCACGTCGACCGCCGACGGGTACCCCGCGGCCGGGGCCCCGACCGTGGCGGCCACCGCGGGTGCGTCCTGGCCGCCGACGAGCGGCACGACGACGGTCGCGGTGACGAGGGCCAGGAGGATGGCCGCGCGCGGGGCCAGGTGGGTCATCGACGCTGGTGCCGGCCGCCACGTGCGACGACGGGAGGTCGTCTGCCGGGCGGCCCTGCGGGAGGTCGGCTGAGCGGCGTCAGGCTCCACGTTCGAGGAACGAGACTGCACCAGACCTCCGTGAGTTGCCGCTCGCGCGGGCCGAACCAGACCGTGCTCCACCCCGGACCGCGTCGCCGTGGGAGCGCACTCCTGCGACGGGGCTGAGGATCGGGGGGATCAGCCGGCCACCGATGGGGTGATTACGAAAGGATAACGGGTGCCCTGCCGTGCGCCAAGGGCGGAAACGTCGGATACGTCACAGCTGACCCCGTTGCATCGCGTCCCTGACCTCACCCACGAGCTCCTCGAGGATGTCCTCGAGGAACACCACGCCCAGCACCTGCACGGGCCCCTCGACCGCCGCCACGACGCGGGCCAGGTGCGTGCCGGTGCGCTGCATCGCCGCCAGCGCGGCCTCGACCTCGTCCTGCGGGTGCACCTGCGCCAGGGCGCGCACGCGCCAGGCCGGCACGGGCAGGTCACGGTCCTGGGGCCCGGCGTAGAGCACGTCCTTGAGGTGCAGGTAGCCCACCGGCACCCCGTCCGGGTCGACCACCGGGAACCGGCTGAAGCCCGTCCGTGCCACGAGCCGCTCGACGTCGGCGACCGTGCAGCCCACCGGAAGGGCGACCAGCCGCTCGATCGCGACCATGACCTCCTGGGCCGTGCGGTCGGAGAACTCGATCGCACCGGCGAGCAGCCCCTGCGAGTCGTCGAGGAGACCCTCGGCCTGCGACCGCTCGACGATCGACTGGACCTCCTGGGCGGTGAACGCCGACGCGACCTCGTCCTTGGGCTCGACCCCGAGCTGGCGCAGCAGGTGGTTGGCGATCCAGTTGAGCGCGGTGATGACGGGGCTGACCACGCGGGCCACCCAGACCAGCGGCGGGCCGAACCACAGCACGGCGCGGTCGGGGTCGGAGACCGCGAGGTTCTTCGGCACCATCTCGCCGAGCACGACGTGCAGGTAGACCACGAGCGCGAGCGCGAGCACGAAGGCCACCGGGTGCACCGCGCCCTCCGGCAGGCCCGCGGCCAGCAGCGGTCCCTCGATGACGTGCGCGATCGCCGGCTCGGCGACCACGCCGAGCGATGTCGAGCACACGGTGATGCCGAGCTGGGCGCACGCGAGCATGAGCGAGACGTGCTCCATCGCCCACAGCACGATCCGCGCACGGCGCGATCCCGCCTCGGCGAGCGGCTCCACGGCGCTGCGCCGCGCGGAGATGATGGCGAACTCCGCGCCGACGAAGAAGGCGTTGGCGGCGAGCAGGAGGATCCCGAGCCCGATGGCGGTGCCGGTGCTCATGGGGCCACCTCCTCGGGCAGCGCGCGCACGCGCAGCCGGTCGATGCGACGCCCGTCCATCGCCTCGACACGCAGCTCGACGTCGGCCACGCGGACCAGGTCCCCCTGCCGTGGGACGCGCCCGAGCAGGGCCATGACCAGACCGCCGAGGGTCTCGTACGCGCCGTCGTCCGGCACCACCAGGCGTGTCTGCTCGGCGAGCTCGTCGGGGCGCAGCAGACCCGGCACGGTCCACGTGCCGTCGGCCGCCCGGCGCGCGCCGGCCCGGCGCAGGTCGTGCTCGTCGGCGACCTCCCCCACGAGCTCCTCGATGACGTCCTCGAGGGTCACCACACCGGCCGTGCCGCCGTACTCGTCGACGACCATCGCCATCTGCATGCCGTACTCGCGCAGCTCGACGAGCAGCGGGCCCAGCCGCACGGTCTCCGGGACCCGGGGCGCCTCGTCCATGAGTGCGGCGGCCGGCACCTCGGCGCGCCGCTCGTACGGCACCGCGATGGCGCGCCGCAGGTGGACCAGCCCGACGACGTCGTCGTGCGACGTGTCGATGACCGGGAAGCGCGAGTGCCCCGTGCGGCGCGCCAGCGCCAGCACGTCGGCCGCGGAGTCGTCCCGCCGCACCACCTCGAGCCGCGTCCGGTCCGTCATGACGTCGGCGGCGGTGAGCGTGTCGAGCTCGATGGAGTTGGTGAGCAGCGTCGCGGTCCCGCGGTCCAGCGTGCCGATCTCGGCCGAGCGGCGGACGAGGGCGACGAGCTCCGTCGCCGAGCGGCCGCCCGACAGCTCCTCGCGCGGCTCGACGCCGAACCTTCGCAGCAGAGCGTTGGCGCTGCCGTTGAGCATGGTGATGACGGGGCGCAGCGCGAGCGTGAAGCCGCGCTGCAGCGGTGCGACGGCCCGTGCGGTGGGCATCGGGCTGCTCAGGGCGAGGTTCTTCGGCACCAGCTCGCCGAAGAGCATCGAGAAGCCGTTGACGAGCACGAGCGCGAGCACGGTCGCCGTTCCGGCGGCGGCGGCGCGCGACAGCGGCGTGCTGCCCAGCGGGCCGGCGAGCAGGTTCGCCAGGGCCGGCTGGGTCGTGTACCCGAGGAGGATGGTCGTCACCGTGATGCCCACCTGGGCACCGGACAGCTGGGTGGACAGCTCTGCGAGCGCGCGCCGCACCGACTGCGCCCGCCGGTCCCCCGGGCGGCTCGCCACCTGACGCTCGACGAGTCCGGGATCCAGGGTGACGAGGGCGAACTCGGCGGCGACGAACACCGCGGTGCCGGCGGTGAGGACCACGCCGAGCACGACCATCCACCAGTCGGTCGTCATCGTGCGGGCCAGCGGTGTCTCATCGTGGGGCGAGCATAACGGCGTGTGCCACGCTGGGCTCATGGTGACCACCCCCGGCGGCCCGGCGCTCGGCGAGCCCGCGCCCCCCGCACAGGTCCAGGTCCTCGTGGTCGAGGACGAGCCGGCGATCGCGACGGCGATCGCCCACCGCATGCGGGCCGAGGGCTGGCAGGTGGAGATCGCGGCGGACGGCCTTGCCGCCGTGGCCGCGGCCGCCCGCCTGCGACCCGACGTCATCGTGCTCGACGTCATGCTGCCGGGGATCGACGGGCTGGAGGTCTGCCGGCGCGTGCAGGCCGAGCGCCCCGTCCCGGTGATCATGCTCACCGCGCGCGACGACGAGACGGACATGCTCGTGGGCCTCGGCGTCGGGGCGGACGACTACATGACCAAGCCCTTCTCCATGCGTGAGCTGCTCGCGCGGACCAAGGCCCTGCTGCGCCGCGTCGAGCGCTCCGTCCAGCTCGCCGGCACGGCGCCGGCGGACCCCGCGATCACGCTGGGCGACGTGTCGATCGACCGCGGGCAGCGCCGCGTCTCGCGCGCGGGCGAGCCCGTGCACCTCACGCCCACCGAGTTCGACCTGCTCGTCACGCTCGCGCTCAACCCGCGCACCGTGCTGACCCGCGAACGGCTGCTCGCCGAGGTCTGGGACTGGATCGACGCGAGCGGCACGCGCACCGTGGACTCGCACGTCAAGGCGCTGCGCCGCAAGCTCGGCGCCGACCTCATCCGCACCGTGCACGGGGTGGGCTACGCCTTCGAGCCTGCCGAGGGCTGAGTGAGCACGCCCCGGCACGCCCTGCACCCGCGGTTCCCCGACGTCCGCCCGCTCGACCGGCTGTCGTCCATCAAGATCAAGCTCGGCGTCCTCGTCACCGCGACCGTCACCCTCGCGGCGTTCGTCACCTGGCTCGGGCTGTACAACCACCTCGGTCCCAGCCGCACGCTGCCCCTGGCGATCCTGCTGTCCGTGGTCGCCGTCCAGGTGCTGGCCCGCGGGATGACGTCGCCGCTGCGCGAGATGACCTCCGCGGCGCGCGCCATGGCGGCCGGGGACTACTCCCAGCGCGTGCGCGCCACGAGCCACGACGAGGTGGGCCAGCTCGGCGAGGCGTTCAACACGATGGCCGAGGACCTCGAGCAGGCCGACGCGCTGCGCCGCGAGATGGTCGCCAACGTCTCGCACGAGCTCCGCACCCCCGTCGCGGCGCTGCGTGCCCAGCTGGAGAACATGGTCGACGGCGTCTCCCCCGCCGACCCGGCCACCCTCGAGGCGGCCCTGGCGCAGACCGAGCGGCTCGGCCGCCTCGTCACCTACCTGCTGGACCTGTCTCGCCTCGAGGCCGGTGCCGTGGGGCTCGACATCACCGAGGTGCCGCTCGCTGCGTTCCTCGCCGAGGCCGTCACCTCGGCCGACATGATCGCGTTCGACCGGCGCATCGAGGTCCAGGTCCGGGTGGACCCGCCCGGCCTCACCGTCCCGGCAGACGCGGAGCGGCTGCACCAGGTGGTCGCCAACCTGCTGCACAACGCGCTGCGGCACTCACCCGTGGGCGGCGTGGTCCGGCTCGTGGCCCGCCGTCAGGGCGACTCGGTGGTCCTGGACGTCGTCGACGACGGCCCCGGCATCGCGGCGGCGGACCGGCGCCGCGTCTTCGAGCGCTTCAGCCGCGGCAACGCGCCGAGCCAGACCGGACAGCTGAGCACGGGCGGCACCGGGCTCGGGCTCGCGATCGTCCGGTGGGCGGTGAGCCTGCACGGCGGGCAGGTCGAGGTGGCCGACGCACCGACCGGCTGCGTGATGCGGGTCACCCTGCCGGTGGACCGGCCCCGGCCGCCCGCCGCGGTGGCTAGCGTGGCTCCGTGACCACGACGCCCTCCTCGACCACCACCACGACGCGACGCGGCGCGCGGCCCGGCAGGGGGACCCCGGCCGACGGGACCGTGCGGATCGAGCACGTGTCCAAGCGGTTCGGCAGCGTGCAGGCCGTCGACGACCTCAGCTTCACCGTCCAGCCCGGGCGGGTGACCGGCTTCCTCGGCCCCAACGGCGCGGGCAAGACGACCACGCTGCGGATGCTGCTCGGGCTCGTCGTGCCCGGTGCGGGCAGCGCGACCATCGGTGGGCTGACCTACCGCGAGCTCGACCGACCGGCGCGCGTCGTCGGCGCGGCGCTCGAGGCAGCGAGCTTCCACCCCGGCCGCACCGCCCGCGACCACCTGCGGGTCTACGCCCCGCAGGTCGGCGTGCCGGACGGGCGGTGCGACGAGGTGCTCGCCCTCGTCGGGCTCGGCGCCGCGGCCGGTCGGCGGGTCGGCGGCTTCTCCCTCGGCATGCGTCAGCGCCTCGGTCTTGCCACGACGCTGCTGGGCGACCCCCGGGTCCTCGTCCTCGACGAGCCGGCCAACGGGCTGGATCCCGAGGGCATCGCGTGGCTGCGCGGCTTCCTGCGCCACCTCGCGTCGGAGGGCCGCACCGTCCTGGTCTCCAGCCACGTGCTGTCCGAGGTCCAGCAGACCGTCGACGACGTCGTCATCGTCGCCGACGGCCGGCTGGTCCACTCCTCGACCCTCGCCGCCCTCGCGACCCTGGCCGGACGGACCGTGCGGGTCGCCTCGCCCGACGTCGCCGGGCTGCAGCGGCTCGTCGCCGACAGCTGGCCCGGCGCCGTCGAACCACCGGACGACGCACGCCCCGACCGGGTGGTGCTGCGGGACGTCGATGCGTCGGCCGTCGGTGCCGCGGCCTTCGCCGCCGGCCTGGAGCTGCACGAGCTCACCACGCAGGAGACGGGCCTCGAGGACGTCTTCCTCCAGCTGACCAACGGACAGGCGGTCGTCGCGTGAACGCCGCACTGCGTACGGAGTACCGCAAGCTCGTCACGACCCGGCTGTGGTGGGTGCTGCTCATCGTCATGGCCCTGTACATGGCCTTCCTCGGCGCCGTGATGGCCTTCTCCTTCACGGTCGACGGGGCGTCCGGCGGCTTCGGGTCGCCCGACGCACCCGGACTGCTGCTCGACGACAACGCCGTGGCGCTGGCCGTCTACACGCTCGCCCCGTCGCTGGGATACGTCTTCCCGGTGATCATCGGGGCGATGTCGGTCACCGGCGAGTTCCGCCACATGACGATCACCCCGACCTTCCTCGCCGAGCCGCGGCGCGGCCTGGTGCTCGTGGCAAAGCTCGTCGCCAGCCTCCCGGTCGGGCTGGCCTTCGGGCTGGTCGGCACCCTGGCGACCGTCGCGGGCGGGGCCCCGGTCCTCGCGCTGCGCGGTCGCGACACGCTGCTGACGGACCCCGCGATGCTGCGCACCCTCGGCCTGTCGGTGCTGGCCCTCGCGGTCTGGTGCATGGTCGGGGTCGGCTTCGGCTCCGTGCTCACCCACCAGGTGGCGGCGATCGTCTCGCTGCTCGCGTTCACGCAGTTCGTCGAGCCCCTGCTGCGGCTGCTCCTCGGCGCCTTCGACCAGACCTCCGGGATCGCTCCCTGGTTGCCCGGGGCGGCCGGCGAGGCCATCACCGGCGGGAGCCTGTACTCCTCGACCGGGATCGCCGAGCTGCTGCCGTGGTGGCAGGGCCTGCTGGTCCTGGTCGGCTACGGGCTGGTCCTGGCCGGCATCGGGCGCCTGACCACCTGGCGCCGCGACGTCTCCTGACCGACCGGCCCGACCGTCCGTGGGGCGAGGCCACGGCGCGCGACCCGGCGCCGGTGGCCTAGGGTGGCGGTGAAGATTCTGGCCGTGACAACGGCCTTTGGTCCGGGGTGGAAGAGGTCGATCCTCGCGTGTCCCAGAAGTCCGAGCACAACGCCGTGCGTGCGGCGTTCGGAGCCAACCAGTGGCTCGTCGACGAGCTGTACGAGCAGTACCTGACGGACCGGACCACGGTCGACCCGGCGTGGTGGGACTTCTTCGAGGACTACCGCCCGCGCGGCCTCGCCGGCCGGACGACCACCGGCACGCTGCCCGCGGCCCCGCCCGCCGCACCCGCCGCACCCGTCGCGAGCGCCGCCACGGCGCCGGCCGCCGCCGGCCCGGTCGCGGCGCCGCCTCACGCACCCGCCGCCGCGACGGCGCCGTCTGCCACCCCCGAGGTGCCCGGCACGCCCACCGCGAGCATCCCCGTCGCCGCAGCCACCCCCGCCACGGCGCCCTACGCCCAGGTGCCCGCGTCGCGGCTCGACCACCCGTGGGCGCGGCCCGAGGCCTCCGTCGAGCGACTGCGCGGCCCGGCTGCCCGGGTGGTGACCAACATGGAGGCCAGCCTCGAGGTCCCGACCGCCACGTCGGTGCGCGCGGTGCCCGGCAAGCTCATGGTCGACAACCGCACCGTGATCAACCAGCACCTCGCGCGCAGCCGCGGCGGCAAGGTCTCCTACACGCACCTCATCGGCTATGCCATCGTCGAGGCGTTGGCCGACGTGCCCGCGATGAACTCGGCGTACACGCTCGTCGACGGGAAGCCGGGCGTCGTGCGTCCCGGGGTCGTCCACCTGGGCCTGGCGATCGACCTCGCCAAGCCGGACGGCTCGCGCCAGCTCCTCGTGCCGTGCATCAAGTCCGCCGACACGCTCGACTTCGGGCAGTTCGTCGCCGCGTACGAGGACGTCGTGCGCAAGGCCCGCAACGGCAAGCTCACGGCGGACGACTTCGCCGGGACCACCGTGTCGCTGACCAACCCGGGCACCATCGGCACGGTCCACTCGGTGCCGCGGCTCATGGCCGGGCAGGGCACCATCATCGGCGTCGGCGCGATGGACTACCCGGCGGAGTTCCAGGGTGCCTCCGACGAGCAGCTGGCCAGGCTCGGCATCTCCAAGGTGCTCACCCTGACCTCGACGTACGACCACCGGATCATCCAGGGCGCCCAGTCGGGCGACTTCCTGCGGATCGTCAGCGCCAAGCTGCTCGGCGAGGGCGGGTTCTACGACCGGGTGTTCGCGTCCCTGCGGGTGCCCTACGAGCCCGTGCGCTGGGTGCGCGACAACACGGTCGACACGGACACCGAGCTCGCCAAGCCCGCACGGATCGCCGAGCTCATCCACTCCTACCGCTCGCGCGGCCACTTCATGGCCGAGACGGACCCCCTGGCCTACCGCCAGCGCCGGCACCCCGACCTGGACCTGCAGAACCACGGCCTGACCCTGTGGGACCTCGACCGGGTGTTCCCCACCGCGGGGTTCACCGGCAAGCCCAAGGCGACCCTGCGCGACATCCTCGGCCTGCTGCGCGACTCCTACTGCCGCACCGTCGGTGCCGAGTACATGCACCTGCAGGACCCTCGCCAGCGCCGCTGGCTCCAGGAGCGCCTGGAGTCCGGGTACGCCCGCACGCCGCGCGAGGACCAGCTGCGCGTGCTGCGCCGCCTCAACGCCGCCGAGGCGTTCGAGTCCTTCCTGCAGACCAAGTTCGTCGGGCAGAAGCGGTTCTCGCTCGAGGGTGGCGAGTCGCTCATCCCGCTGCTCGACGCGATCCTGTCGCGCGCCGCGGACAGCGGCCTCGACGAGGTCTGCATCGGCATGTCGCACCGCGGCCGGCTCAACGTGCTGGCCAACATCGCGGGCAAGAGCTACGGGCAGATCTTCGCCGAGTTCGAGGGCAACCAGGACCCGCGCTCCGTGCAGGGCTCGGGCGACGTCAAGTACCACCTGGGCACCGAGGGCCTGTTCACGTCCGAGTCCGGCGCGACCACCCAGGTGTACCTCGCGGCCAACCCCTCGCACCTCGAGGCCGTCGACCCGGTGCTCGAGGGCATCGTCCGCGCGAAGCAGGACCGGATCGACCTCGGCGGGGACGGGTTCTCGGTGCTGCCCATCCTCATCCACGGCGATGCCGCGTTCGCCGGGCAGGGCGTGGTCGTCGAGACCCTCAACCTGTCGCAGCTGCGCGGGTACCGCACGGGCGGCACGGTGCACGTCATCGTCAACAACCAGGTGGGGTTCACCACCGGCCCGTCGTCGTCGCGCTCGACGCACTACTGCACGGACGTGGCCAAGGGCTTGCAGATGCCGATCTTCCACGTCAACGGGGACGACCCGGAGGCGTGCGTCCGGGTGGCGGAGCTGGCGTTCGAGTTCCGCGAGCAGTTCGACCGCGACGTCGTCATCGACATGATCTGCTACCGGCGCCGGGGCCACAACGAGGGCGACGACCCCTCGATGACCCAGCCGTTGATGTACAACCTCATCGAGGCGAAGCGCTCGGCGCGCAAGCTCTACACCGAGGGTCTCGTCAGCCGGGGCGACATCACCGTCGACGAGGCCGCCCAGGTGCTCCAGGACTACCAGGCCCAGCTGGAGCGCGTGTTCACCGAGACCCGCGAGGGCGCCTACACCCCACCGCCGGCGAGCGAGCCGATCGCCGGCCTCGAGCGTCCGGAGTCCCAGCTCGAGGACGCGGGGGTCATGGTCGGTTGGCGCACCGCTGTGGACCCCGAGGTCCTCGCCAGGATCGGCCGGGCGCACGTGCGCCCGCCGGCCGGGTTCACGGTGCACCCCAAGCTCCAGCAGCTGCTCGAGAAGCGCGAGCAGATGTCGCGCGAGGGCGGGATCGACTGGGGCTACGGCGAGCTGCTGGCCTTCGGCTCGCTGCTGATCGAGGGCACGCCGGTGCGGCTGTCCGGCCAGGACTCGCGGCGCGGCACGTTCGTCCAGCGCCATGCCGTGCTGCACGACCGTGTGACCGGCGCCGAGTGGACCCCCCTGGTCTACCTCTCGGCCGACCAGGCCAAGTTCTGGGTCTACGACTCGGCGCTCTCGGAGTTCGCCGCCATGGGCTTCGAGTACGGCTACTCCGTCGAGCGGCCCGACGCCCTGGTGCTCTGGGAGGCGCAGTTCGGCGACTTCGTCAACGGCGGTCAGACGATCATGGACGAGTTCGTCTCGTCCGCCGAGCAGAAGTGGGGCCAGCGGTCCTCCGTCGTCCTGCTCCTGCCGCACGGCTTCGAGGGCCAGGGGCCCGACCACTCCTCGGCGCGGATCGAGCGGTTCCTCCAGCTGTCCGCCGAGAACAACATGACCGTCGCGATGCCCAGCACGCCCGCGTCGTACTTCCACCTCCTGCGCCGCCAGGCGTACAGCCGCCCGCGCCGCCCGCTCATCGTCGCCACCCCCAAGTCGATGCTGCGGCTCAAGGCCGCGGCGTCGTCGGTGGAGGACTTCACGTCCGGCACGTTCCGGACGGTCATCCCCGACGGCACGCTGCCCGACCCCGCCGCCGTGGACCGCGTGCTGCTGTGCACGGGCAAGATCTACTACGACCTGCTCGCGCAGCGCACCGCCCAGGGGGACACGCGCACGGCGATCGTGCGGTTCGAGCAGCTCTACCCGCTCGACCGGGAGGCCGCGGCCGAGGCCCTCGCCCCGCACGGCGACGCCGAGCTGGTGTGGGTCCAGGAGGAGCCGGCCAACCAGGGTGCCTGGCAGTTCATCAAGCTCCGGCTCCCGCAGGCGCTGGGCCGGGAGATCCGGCGCGTGTCGACTTCGCCGCTTCGGCGCTCGACGATTTCAC
>NZ_DAORSQ010000038.1:0-24028 GCF_035443605.1 Actinotalea sp.
CGGCGGGCCCGTCAGCCCAGGGCGCGCGGATGGGCCGCGGCGTAGACCTCTCGCAGCGTCTCGGCCGTGACCTGCGTGTAGATCTGGGTGGTGGTCACCGACGCGTGACCCAGGAGCTCCTGGACCACGCGCACGTCGGCACCACCGGCGAGCAGGTGGGTCGCGAAGGAGTGCCGCAGCGTGTGCGGCGAGACGTCGTCGGCCCGCGCGATCCCGGCGCGCCCGGCGGCCTGGCGCAGCACGGCCCAGGCGGACTGACGGCTCAGTCGCTCGCCCCTGCTGTTGAGGAAGACCGCGGGGGTCCCTCTGCCCCCCGCCGCCAGCGCGGGCCGGGACCGGACGAGGTACGCCTCGACGGCCTCCCGGGCGTACGAGCCGACCGGCACCACGCGCTCCTTGCCGCCCTTGCCCAGCAGTCGGACCGCGGTGACCTCGGGGTCGAGGTCGAGGTCGTCGACGTCCAGGCCCACCACCTCGCTGATCCGCGCGCCGGTGGAGTACAGCAGCTCGAGCACGGCGCGGTCACGCAGGGGTACGGGGCCGTCGCCCTGCCCCGCCGCGTCGAGCACGCGTGCGACGTCCTCGACCGAGATCGCCTTGGGCAGCCGGCGGGGCTGCGACGGCGGGCGCACCAGCCGCGCGGGGTCGTCCTGGGTCAGCCCCTCGAGCGCGCAGAACCGGTGCCAGCCGTGCACGGCGGCGACAACACGGGCGGTCGAGGACGCCGCCAGGGGCGTCGCGCCGTCTCCCCCGGTGCGGACCTGCACGACGAAGTCGCGCACGTCCGCCTCGACCACCTGTGCGACGCCCGTCCGGCCGCGCCCCGCGAGGAACGCGCTGTAGCGCTCGAGGTCCCGGCGGTAGGCGGCGAGCGTGTTGCCGGCCAGGCCGCGCTCGACGGCGAGGTGGTCGAGGTAGCCGCCGAGCTCGCGGGCCAGCGGCCCGGCCGGTGGCGCGGCTGCCGAGGTCACGTCACAGCGGCCAGAACGGGTCGACGGCCACCGCGAGGAACAGCAGCGTCAGGTAGGTGATCGAGCTGTGGAACAGGCGCATCTCGCCCAGCTTGACCCCCGGGCGCGGGTGGCGGGCCCGGCGCAGCAGCGCGATGGTCGCGGCGAGGAACCAGCCGCCCAGCACCACGGCCGCGACCGTGTAGACCCACGTCATCCCGGCCAGCGGCACCAGCGCGAGGGAGGACAGCACCATCGCGACGGTGTACGCCACCATCTCCCAGGCCACCCGGGTGTCGCTCGCGACGACGGGCAGCATCGGAACCCCGGCCGCGGCGTAGTCCTTGCGGAACCGCATCGACAGCGGCCAGTAGTGCGGCGGCGTCCAGAAGAAGATGACGAGGAACAGCGCCACGGGCGCCCAGGCGAGCGACCCGGTGACCGCCGACCAGCCGATGAGCACGGGCATGCACCCGGCCACGCCGCCCCACACGATGTTCTGCGGGGTGCGCCGCTTGAGCAGCATCGTGTAGCCGATGACGTAGAGCAGGATCGCCGCCAGCGCGAGCCCGGCCGCCACGAGGTTGACGAGCAGCGCGAACCACACGAGCGACGCCAGCCCGAGGACCAGGCCGAAGACGATGGCGGCTCGCGGCGTGACCTCCCCCGTGACGAGTGGCCGCCGCTTCGTCCTGTTCATCAGCTCGTCGATGTCGCGGTCGAGGTAGCAGTTGAGGACGTTGGCCGATCCTGCTGCCGCCGCGCCGCCGACGAGCGTCGCGAGGACGAGACCGACCGGCGGGAAGCCGCCGGCGGCCAGGAGCATCGTCGGCAGGGTCGTGACGAGCAGCAGCTCGATGATCCGCGGCTTGGTCAGCGCGACGTAGGCGCCCAGCCGGGCGGTCACGGCGACGAGGCGTCCGCGGGCGCCGACGGCCACGGGGGCCGTCGGGTCGTCGACCGTGGCACCCTGCCCTGCGGTGCGCCCGACGGGTCCTGCGGCCGGGGCCTGGTGCTGCACGGTGCTCCGTTCGGGGACGACTGCCGCGCCCCCGGAGGTCCCGGTCGCGGCTCGGTCCCCATGGTACGGCCGCACCCCCGGCGCCGCCGCGCCGGCACCCCACCCCGGTTCACGCGGCATACCCATTCACCCACGATCGGGGACGAACGGCCCGTGGGTCGCCGCTAGGCTGGTGCCGTGACGCCGCCGCGCTGCGACGGTGTCGTCCACCGGCCCGCCCCACGTCTCGCGTGCGCGGCACCGCCGACCGGCACATGACGCCCGCGCCGCACGCCCGGGCAGGAAAGAGGCCCCGTTGAACGCGCCCGACTCCCCCTTCGTCTGGTCCGACCTCGACCGCCGCGCCGTCGACACCGTCCGCGCCCTGGCCGCGGACGCGGTGGAGAAGGTCGGCAACGGTCACCCCGGCACCGCGATCAGCCTGGCCCCGGTCGCCTACCTGCTCTACCAGAAGGTCCTGCGCCACGACCCCGCTGCACCGCACTGGCTCGGCCGGGACCGGTTCATCCTCTCGGCGGGCCACTCGAGCCTGACCCAGTACATCCAGCTGTACCTGGCCGGCTACGGCCTGGAGCTGGAGGACCTGCAGGCGCTGCGCACGTGGGGATCCCTGACGCCCGGCCACCCCGAGGTCGGCCACACCCCCGGCGTCGAGATCACCACCGGGCCGCTGGGCCAGGGCCTGGCCTCCTCGGTCGGCTTCGCGATGGCCGCGCGCCGGGAGCGCGGGCTGCTCGACCCCGAGGCTGCACCCGGCACGAGCATCTTCGACCACCACGTCTACGTGCTGGCGTCCGACGGCGACCTGCAGGAGGGCGTGACCGGCGAGGCCGCGTCGATCGCCGGAACCCAGCAGCTGGGCAACCTCGTCGTCCTGTGGGACGACAACCACATCTCCATCGAGGGCGACACGTCGATCGCCTTCACCGAGGACGTCCTGGCGCGCTACGAGGCGTACGGCTGGCACGTCCAGTTCGTCGACTGGACGGTCACCGCGGACGGCTCGCCGTACGCCGAGGACGTCGTCGCGCTGCACGCCGCGATCGAGGCGGCCAAGGCCGTCACCGACAGGCCGAGCTTCATCGGGCTGCGCACCATCATCGCCTGGCCCTCCCCGGCCAAGCAGAACACCCACGGCTCGCACGGCTCCGCCCTGGGCGCCGGCGAGATCCGAGGGCTCAAGGAGGTCATGGGCTTCGACCCGGACGAGACCTTCGCCGTCGAGCCCGCCGTGATCGCGCACACGCGCGAGGCCCTGGACCGCGGCCACCACCTGCGCGGCGCCTGGCACGTGGCGTACCTCGCCTGGCGGGCCGCCAACCCCGACCGCGCCGAGCTGCTCGACCGGCTCGTGGCCAAGGAGCTCCCGGCGGACTGGACCGACGCGGTCCCCGTGTTCCCGACCGGCAAGGCCGTGGCCACCCGCGCAGCCTCCGGCGAGATCCTCTCGGCCCTGGCCGACGTGCTGCCGGAGCTCTGGGGCGGCTCGGCCGACCTCGCGGGCTCGAACAACACGACGATGAAGGGCGAGCCCTCCTTCCTGCCCGCCGAGCGGTCCAGCCACGAGTTCGCCGGTGACCTGTACGGCCGCACCCTCCACTTCGGCATCCGCGAGCACGCCATGGGCTCGATCCTCTCCGGGATCGTCCTGCACGGCCTGACGCGCGCCTACGGCGGCACGTTCTTCACGTTCAGCGACTACATGCGCGGCGCGGTGCGCCTCGCGGCGCTCATGGGCGTCCCCGCGATCTACGTCTGGACGCACGACTCGATCGGCCTGGGCGAGGACGGTCCCACCCACCAGCCCGTCGAGCACCTCACGGCCATGCGCGCCATCCCCGACCTGGACATCGTCCGGCCGGCCGACGCCAACGAGACCGCCGCGGCCTGGGTCGCGACGCTGAGCCGCCACGACCACCCCGTCGGGCTCATCCTGTCCCGGCAGAACCTGCCCGTCTTCCCGCGCGGCGAGGAGGGCTTCGCCACGACCGACGGCGTCGCCCGGGGCGCCTACACGCTGCTCGAGGCCTCGACCGGTACGCCCCAGGTCATCCTCATCGGCACGGGGTCCGAGGTGCAGCTCGCCGTCGAGGCGCGCACCGTCCTCGAGGCCAGGGGCGTGCCCACCCGGGTGGTCTCCGCACCGTGCCTCGAGTGGTTCGCCGAGCAGGACGCCGCCTACCGCGAGGAGGTCCTGCCCGCAGCGGTCAAGGCGCGTGTCTCGGTCGAGGCCGGCATCGCGATGTCCTGGCACCGGATCGTCGGGGACGCCGGCCGGTGCGTCTCGCTCGAGCACTACGGCGCCTCGGCGGACGCCGCGACGCTCTACCGCGAGTTCGGCATCACCGCCGATGCGGTCGTGGCGGCCGCCGTCGAGTCGATCGAGGCCGCGGGCGGTACCGTCGCCTGAGCACCGCAGGACGAACGATCGCGGGGCCCGGCACCGTCCGGCGCCCCGCGATCGCGCCTCAGGACAGGAGCAGCATGACGTCGAGCACGGCCCCCGCCGCCACCCCCGGCATGGCACGCCCACAACGCCAGGACACCGCGTCGGGCGTCGGGTCCGCTCGATGAGCCCGGCCCGCGTCACGGCCCAGGTCAACCCGTTGCGCGACCCGCGGGACCGCCGGCTGCCGCGGATCGCCGGTCCGTGCGGCCTGGTGATCTTCGGTGTGACGGGCGACCTGGCGCGACGCAAGCTCATGCCGGCGGTCTACGACCTGGCGAACCGTGGCCTGCTGCCGCCGGGGTTCGCCCTGACGGGGTTCGCCCGGCGGGACTGGGCGACGCAGGACTTCGCGCAGGTGGTGCATGACGCAGTCAAGGAGAACGCGCGCACGCCGTTCCGGGAGAGCACGTGGCGCCAGCTCGCCGAGGGCATCCGGTTCGTCCAGGGCGAGTTCGGCGACGACGACGCGTTCGACCGGCTGAGCCGCACGGTCGCCGAGCTCGACGCAGAGCGCGGCACGGGGGGCAACCACGCGTTCTACCTGTCGGTGCCGCCCGCGGCGTTCCCGCTGGTGTGCCGCCAGCTGGCGCGCTCTGGGCTGTCGGAGCACCAGGACAGCACCTGGCGCCGGGTGGTCATCGAGAAGCCGTTCGGCCATGACCTGGCCAGCGCGCGTGAGCTCAACGAGGTGGTCTCGGAGGTCTTCGAGCCGGAGTCGGTCTTCCGGATCGACCACTACCTGGGCAAGGAGACGGTCCAGAACATGCTGGCGCTGCGGTTCGCCAACCAGCTGTTCGAGCCGATCTGGAACGCCAACTACGTCGACCACGTGCAGATCACGATGGCCGAGGACATCGGGATCGCCGGCCGCGCGGGGTACTACGACGGGATCGGCGCGGCGCGTGACGTCATCCAGAACCACCTGCTGCAGCTGCTGGCCCTGACGGCGATGGAGGAGCCCGTCTCGTTCGACGCGGACGACCTGCGCGCGGAGAAGCAGAAGGTCCTCTCGGCCGTCCGCCTGCCCAAGGACCTGGGCCGGCACACCGCGCGCGGTCAGTACGCGGCGGGGTGGCAGGGCGGCGAGGAGGTGGTCGGCTATCTCGAGGAGGACGGCATCGCCGCGGACTCGGGCACCGAGACGTTCGCCGCGATCCGGGTGGACATCGACACGCGGCGCTGGGCAGGGGTGCCGTTCTACCTGCGCACGGGCAAGCGCCTGGGCCGACGGGTCACCGAGATCGCCATCGTCTTCAAGCGCGCGCCGCACCTGCCGTTCGAGTCCACGGCGACCGAGGAGCTGGGCAAGAACGCCCTGGTCATCCGCGTCCAGCCCGACGAGGGCGTCACCATCCGGTTCGGCTCGAAGGTGCCGGGGACCGCGATGGAGGTCCGGGACGTGACGATGGACTTCGGCTACGGCCACGCGTTCACCGAGTCCTCCCCCGAAGCCTACGAGCGGCTCATCCTCGACGTGCTCCTCGGCGACCCCCCGCTGTTCCCCCGGCACGAGGAGGTCGAGCTGTCGTGGAAGATCCTCGACCCCATCACGGCGTACTGGGCCAGGCGCGGTCAGCCCGAGCAGTACCGGTCGGGCACCTGGGGCCCGGCGTCCGCCGACGCGATGATGGCCCGCGACGGACGAGCATGGCGCAGGCCGTGACCGACCGCCCGCCAACGGACCACCGCCCGTCGATGCACCCCCGAGAGGACCTCCGATGATCATCGACCTGCCGGACACGACGACGGCCGCGGTCACCAAGGCCCTGGTGCGGCTGCGTGACGAGGGCGGCGCGGTCGCGCTGGGCCGGGTCCTGACGCTGGTCATCGACGCCGACGGCGGGGACGTCGAGCCCGCGGTCGCCGCGGCGAACGACGCGAGCCGTGAGCACCCGTGCCGCGTCATCGTGCTCGCCAGGGACACCACCCGCACCACGGCCAGCCTGGACGCCCAGATCCGCGTGGGCGGGGACGCCGGCGCCAGCGAGGTCGTCGTCCTGCGTGCCTCCGGCGAGATCCTGGCGCACAGCGACACCCTCGTCATGCCCCTGCTGCTGCCGGATGCGCCGATCGTCCTGTGGTGGCCGTTCGAGGTGCCCGACCGGCCGGCCGACCACCCCATCGGTGCGATGGCCCAGCGCCGGATCACCGACACCCTCGCCTGTGCCGATCCCGCGGCCTCCCTGGTCAGGCTGCGCTCCGGGTACACGGCCGGGGACACCGACCTGGCCTGGACCCGGCTGACCCGCTGGCGCGGCCTGCTCGCCGCCGCGCTCGACCAGCCGCCGCACGAGAAGGTCACCCGGGCCGTCGTCAGCGGGCACCACACCCACCCCTCGGTGGTGCTGCTGGCCGCATGGCTCGCCCACGCGCTGCGCTGCCCCGTCGAGATCGTGCGCCAGCGCGACGTCCAGGGCATCACCAAGGTCGTCCTGGAGCGCGCGTCCGGCAACGTCGTCATCGACCGGCCCGACGGCCGTGTCGCCCTGCTCGACCAGCCGGGCCAACCGGAGCGAAGGACGGCCATGCCGATGCGCGAGCTGCACGAGTGCCTGGCCGAGGAGCTGCGCCGCCTGGACCCCGACGAGGTCTACGGCGAGGTCCTGCACGACGGCCTGAGCCGGATCGGCGCGGCATGAGCGCCCCGACGGTCGTGGTCCACCCCGACGCCACCACCGTGGCCCGCGCCACCGCCGCACGGCTGCTCGTCCACCTGCTCGACGAGCAGTCCACCCACCGGCCGGTGCACGTGGTCCTCACGGGCGGCACCGTCGGCATCGCGACCCTCGCCGAGGTCTGTGCTTCACCCCTGCGCGACGCCGTGGACTGGACCGGCGTGCACCTGTGGTGGGGCGACGAGCGATTCCTGCCCACCGGGCACCCGGACCGCAACGAGACCCAGGCACGCACGGCGCTCCTGGACGCCCTGGCCGTCCCCGCAGCCAACGTCCACCCCATGGCCGGACCCGGCGCGCCCGGGATCACCACGCCCGAGGACTCCGCCGCCGCCTACGCCGCGGACCTCGCCCGGTTCGCACCCGAGCCGGACGGTGACGACCACGGCCCGGCCGGGGCCGTACCCGCCTTCGACGTCGTGCTGCTCGGCATGGGCCCCGACGGGCACGTCGCCTCGCTGTTCCCCGGCCACCTCGCGCTGGCTGTCGACGACCGCAGCGCCGTCGGCGTGCACGGCTCGCCCAAGCCGCCGCCGCTGCGCGTCAGCCTGACCTTCGCCGCCCTCGCCCACGCCCGCCAGGTCTGGGTGGTCGCCGCCGGCGCGGAGAAGGCCGACGCGGTCGCCAGGGCACTGGCCGGCGACGACGTCACCCGCACGCCAGCGGGCCACGTCGCCGGACGCGACCGCACCCTGTGGCTGCTCGACCTCGCCGCGGCCGGCTGACCGGGACGGCACGGCCCCACCACCGGACTTGAGGAGGGCCGACGGCGCCTGCCGTCGGCCCTCCTCGTCAGCCCGTGCGCAGCGTCAGGCGGTGCCGCGACGCGCCCGCAGCGCGGCCAGCGCCTCGTCGAGGATCGCGGCGCCGTCCTCGTCGGTGCGTCGCTCCTTCACGTACGCGAGGTGCGTCTTGTAGGGCTCGTTGCGCGTCGGCGACGGGGGGTTCTCCCGGTCCTGACCAGCCGGGAACCCGCACCGCGGGCAGTCCCAGCTCTCGGGCGCCTCGGCGTTGGCCTCGATGGAGAAGCTCGGCCGGGTCTCGTGCCCGTGGGCGCACCAGTAGGACACCCAGAAGCGCGGGGCGGACTCGCCCCGCTCGGCCTCGCCCATGGGGCCCGCGCCCACCCGGGAACCGCGGATCGCGCTACCGCTCGCCATGACCAGCCCCTCTCAGCCTTCGACCCGCTGGATGAGACCCAGCAGCACCACGACGACGGTCCACAGCACGGCGAGACCGATGGTCAGCCGGTTGAGGTTCCGCTCCGCCACACCCGACGAGCCGGCGTTGGTGGACACCCCACCGCCGAACATGTCGGACAGGCCGCCTCCCTTGCCCTTGTGCAGCAGGACCAGAAGGATGACGAGGAAGCTGGTGAGCACCAGCAGGACCTGCAGGGTGATGCGCAGTGCGGTCACGCGAACGTCCCTCGATCGACGGGCGGGCGGCGCCGAGAGGCGCCAGGACAAGGATAGGCGACCGCGGGGGGTGCGAACGAACCGTCCGCCCCCGACGATGCCGTGCGACGCAGGACGGGCCCCACCGGTCGTCCCGGTGGGGCCCGTCCACGTGCCGACGAACGGCTACAGGCCGACCTGGTGGGCCTGGAACCGCGCGATCCTGGCAAACTCCTCGGGGTCGAGGCTCGCCCCGCCGACGAGCGCGCCGTCGACGTCGGGCTTGGCCATGATCGAGGCGACGTTGCTCGACTTCACCGAGCCGCCGTAGAGCACGCGCACACCGGCGGCGAGCTCTGCCGAGTACAGCTCGGCCAGGCGGGCACGGATCGCGCCGCAGACCTCCTGCGCGTCCTCGGGCGTGGCGACCTCGCCCGTGCCGATGGCCCAGACGGGCTCGTACGCGATGACGATCGTGGCGGCCTGCTCGGCCGGCAGGCCCGCGAGCCCGCCGTCGACCTGCGCGAGGGTGTAGGCGACCTGGTCGCCCGCCTTGCGGATGTCCAGGCCCTCGCCGACGCAGAGGATCGGGGTCAGGCCCTGGCTGAACGCCGAGGCCACCTTCGCGGCGCAGAGTGCGTCGTCCTCACCGTGGAACTGGCGACGCTCCGAGTGGCCGACGGCCACGTACGTCACGCCGAGCTTGGCGAGCATCACCGGCGAGATCTCGCCGGTGTACGCGCCCTCGAGGTGCGCCGAGACGTCCTGGGCGCCGTAGCTCAGCTCGAGCTTGTCGGCGTCCACGAGGGTCTGCACCGAGCGCAGGTCCGTGAACGGGACGAGCACGCTGACCTCGACGGCCGAGAAGTCGTGCTTGGCGTCCTGGAGCGTCCAGGCGAGCTTCTGCACCGTGTGGGTCGCCTGGTGGTGGTCCAGGTTCATCTTCCAGTTGCCCGCCATCAGCGGGGTGCGGGATGCCATGCTCATGCCTCCGTGTTCTCGAGCACCGCGATGCCCGGCAGGATCTTGCCCTCGAGGAGCTCCAGGGAGGCGCCGCCGCCCGTGGAGATGTGCCCGAAGCCGGCCTCGTCGAAGCCAAGGATGCGGACGGCGGCGGCGGAGTCGCCACCGCCGACGATGGTGAACGCGCCGTGCGTGCCGGCGTCGACCATGGCCTGGGCCACGGCGCGCGTGCCGGCGGCGAACGCGGGGAACTCGAACACGCCGGCCGGGCCGTTCCAGACGACCGTCTTGGCGTCGAGGATCTTCGAGCGGAACAGCTCGCAGGAGTCGGGGCCGATGTCCAGGCCCAGCTTGCCGTCGGGGATCGCGTCCGCCGCGACCACGGTGTGCGGCGCGTCAGCCGCGAACGAGTCGGCAGCGACGATGTCCGTCGGCAGCACGATCTCCACGCCGGCAGCCTCGGCCTGCTCCAGGTAGCCCTTGACCGTGGGGATCTGGTCCGCCTCGAGGAGCGAGGCGCCCACCGAGTAGCCCTTGGCCGCGAGGAACGTGTAGACCATGCCGCCGCCGATGAGCAGGCGGTCGGCCTTGGTCAGCAGGTTGGCGATGACGCCGAGCTTGTCGGAGACCTTGGATCCGCCGAGCACGACGACGTAGGGCCGCTCGACGTCATCCGTCGCCTTGCGCAGCGACGCGACCTCCTTGAGCACGAGGGTGCCGACCGCAGAGGGCAGCTGCAGCGCGACGTCGTACACCGACGCCTGCTTGCGGTGCACCACACCGAAGCCGTCGGACACGTAGGCGTCGGCGAGGGCCGCAAGCTCACCGGCGAGCTCCGCGCGCTCGGCGTCGACCTTGGAGGTCTCGCGCGCGTCGAACCGGATGTTCTCGAGCAGGCAGATGTCGCCGTCCTCGAGCGCGGCGACGGTGGCCCTGGCGGACTCGCCGACGGTGTCGGTGGCCAGCGGGACGGGCTTGCCGAGCAGCTCGGACAGGCGCGCGGCCACGGGGGCGAGGGAGTACTTGGCCTCGGGGGCGCCCTTGGGGCGGCCGAGGTGGGCCGTGACGACCACGCGGGCGCCGGCGTCCAGGAGCGCGGTCAGCGTGGGCAGGGCGGCCCGGACGCGGCCGTCGTCGGTGATCGTGGTGCCGTCGAGCGGCACGTTGAAGTCGGAACGGACCAGGACGCGCTTGCCGCGCAGGTCGCCGAGGTCGGAGATGGTCTTCATCGGGTGTCCTTCACAAGGGTGTGTCAGGGGCGTGATGCAGCAGCGTCCGCGTGCTCCGGCGAGTGGTCGCGCGGAGCACGCGGACGCATGTCAGCCTGCTCGGTTACCGCAGGGGTGTCAGAGACGCTCGCCGACGTACTCGGTCAGCTTGACGAGGCTGCTGGAGTAGCCCCACTCGTTGTCGTACCAGGCGACGACCTTGACCAGCGAGCCGCTGACCTTGGTGAGGCCGGCGTCGAAGATGCTCTGGTGCGGGTTGGTGACGATGTCGCTCGAGACGATCGGGTCCTCGGTGTACTCCAGGACGCCCTTGAGCGGGCCGTCGGCCGCCGCCTTGACCGCGGCGTTGACCTCCGCGACGGTGACCTCACGGCCGGCCGTGAAGGTCAGGTCGGTTGCCGAGCCGGTGATGGTCGGCACGCGCAGCGCGTAGCCGTCCAGCTTGCCCTTGAGCTCGGGGAGCACGAGGGCCACGGCCTTGGCCGCACCGGTGGTGGTCGGGACGATGTTCTGCGCGGCGGCGCGGGCGCGACGCAGGTCCTTGTGCGGGCCGTCCTGCAGGTTCTGGTCACCCGTGTAGGCGTGGATCGTGGTCATGAGGCCACGCTCGATGACGAACGCGTCGTTGAGCGCCTTGGCCATGGGCGCGAGGCAGTTCGTGGTGCAGGACGCGTTGGAGATGATGTGGTGCACCGCGGCGTCGTACTGGGTGTGGTTGACACCCATGACGAACGTGGCGTCCTCGTTCGAGGCCGGCGCGGAGATGATGACCTTCTTGGCACCGGCGGTGAGGTGCGCCTTGGCCTTGGTCGCGTCGGTGAAGAAGCCGGTCGACTCGATGACGATGTCGGCGCCCAGCTCGGCCCAGGGCAGGTTGGCCGGGTCGCGCTCGGCCAGCGCACGGATGTTCTTGCCGTCGACGATGATGTTGTCGTCGTCGTAGCTCACGCTGAGCGGGAAGCGGCCGAGGACCGTGTCGTACTTCAGCAGGTGCGCGAGCGTCTTGTTGTCGGTGAGGTCATTCACGCCGACGATCTCGATGTCAGCACCGGAGGCCAGGATGGCCCGGTAGTAGTTACGTCCGATGCGGCCGAAGCCGTTGATACCGACGCGGATGGTCACAATGCCTCCTCGGAGCGCGCCGGTTCCGCCGACACGCAGCTGGGTCATGAACGGGTACGTACGGCGCTGTACGCCTGGCTGGATCGTGACGTTCTCTCGATCGCCAGTTGGTAGTGAGGTTACACGCCGGACACACTTCGCGGCAGGACGTTCGTCCAGCGAAACAGCTGATTCGTCCGGTTCGGCGCCCGTCTCAGACGTCCAGCATGTCGGCGGTGAGGCCGGCCTCGGTGTCAGGGATGCCCAGGTCGGCCGCGCGCTTGTCCGCCGTCGCCAGCAGGCGGCGGATGCGGCCGGCGACGGCGTCCTTGGTGAGCGGCGGGTCGGCCAGCTGGCCCAGCTCCTCGAGCGACGACTGCTTGTGCGCCAGTCGCAGCAGACCGGCCTCGCGCAGGTGCTCGGGCAGGTCGTCGCCGAGGATCTCGAAGGCACGCTCCACGCGCGCGCCGGCCGCGACGGCCGCGCGGGCCGACCGGCGCAGGTTGGCGTCGTCGAAGTTGGCCAGGCGGTTGGCCGTCCCCCGCACCTCGCGGCGCATGCGCCGCTCCTCCCAGACCATCACGGCGTCGTGCGCGCCGAGGCGCGTGAGCATCGCGCCGATGGCGTCGCCGTCCCGGATGACCACGCGGTCCACGCCGCGCACCTCGCGCGCCTTGGCGGCGATGCCGAGCCGGCGCGCCGCGCCGACGAGCGCCAGCGCGGCCTCCGGACCCGGGCAGGTCACCTCGAGCGCGGCGGAGCGGCCGGGCTCGGTCAGCGAGCCGTGCGCCAGGAACGCCCCGCGCCACGCCGCCTCGGCCTCGGCGAGCCCGGCGGAGACCACCTGGGGCGGCAACCCGCGCACCGGACGGCCGCGGTTGTCGAGCAGGCCGGTCTGGCGCGCGAGGGACTCGCCGTCGCGCACCACGCGGACCACGTAGCGGCTCCCCCGCCGCAGCCCGCCGGCGCTCACGACGACGACCTCGCTCGTGTGCCCGTAGACCTCCATGATCGCCTGACGCAGCCGACGCGCGGCGATGCCCGTGTCGAGCTCCGCCTCCACGACGATCCGGCCGGAGATGATGTGCAGCCCACCGGCGAACCGGAGGGTCGCGGACACCTCCGCCTTGCGGCACGACGTCTTCTCGACGCTCAGCCGGGCGAGCTCGTCCTTCACCTGTGCTGTCAGCGCCATGGCGACATCCTGCCACCATCATCATCACCGTCGAGATCGCCCCAGACCTGCTCGAAGGCGTCGCGGTAGGCACCGGCCAGCCGCAGGGCGTCGTGCCGGGCCGTCCCGTCCCCCACGCGCACCTGGCGCAGCAGCAGCTGGGCACCCATCGACCGAGCCTGCGCCGACAGCGCGTCGACGTCCTGGACCGCGGACGGGTCCGCGATGACGACGTCGACCCGCAGGCCGGGGGCGTGGTCCGCCAGCGCGCACAGGTGCTCGTAGGCCGTCATCGCCGTGGGGTTCCCCACCGGGAGCAGGTTGAGGGTGACGCAGCGGCGTGCGGCGGTGCGGTGCAGCGCGTCGGACAGCTCCGGCACCAGGACGTGCGGCAGCACGGAGGTGAACCACGAGCCCGGTCCGAGCACCACCCAGTCGGCGGCGTCCACGGCCGCGACGGCCTCGGGGCACGCGGGCGGGTCCGCCGGGACGATCCGCACGGCCTGGACGCGGCCCGGGGCGACGGCGACGGCGCTCTGCCCACGCACGGTGCACAGCTCCCCGTCGAGGGCGACGTCCGCCTCGATGGCGAGCGGGACGGCGGACATCGGCAGCACGCGCCCGCGGGCGCCCAGCAGACGGCCCACCCAGTCGAGCCCCTGCACCGGGTCCCCGAGCAGCTGCCACAGCGCGACGATGAGCAGGTTGCCCACGGCGTGGTTGTCCAGCGCGCCCTCGGTGTGGAACCGGTGCTGGAGCACGTCGCGCCAGGTGCGGCCCCAGTCGGACTCGTCGCACAGCGCCGACAGCGCCATCCGCAGGTCGCCCGGCGGCAGCACGTCGAGCTCGTCGCGCAGCCGGCCGGAGGATCCGCCGTCGTCGGCGACCGTCACGACCGCCGTGAGCTGCTCGGACATCAGGCGCAGGGCGGCGAGGCTCGCGGACAACCCGTGACCACCGCCCAGCGCCACCACCGCGGGGCCCGCTCCGACCCGGTGCGGGCGCCGCGCCGGCTCACTCACGACCGAGGTCGCGGTGGGTCACGACGACCCGCCGTCCACGCTCGCGCAGCGCCCCGGCCAACGCCTCGGCGACCGCCACCGAGCGGTGCTTGCCGCCCGTGCAGCCCACCGCGAGCGTCGCGTACCGCTTGTCCTCGTGCAGGTAGCCGGCCAGCACCGGCTCGAGGGCCTCGACGTACCGGTCGACGAAGAGTCGCGCACCCGGCAGGCCGAGCACGTAGTCGCGGACCGGCTCGTCGCGGCCGGTCAGGTGTCGCAGCTCGGTGATCCAGTACGGGTTGGCCAGGAACCGCACGTCGACGACGTGGTCGGCGTCGAGGGGGATGCCGTACTTGAAGCCGAAGGACAGGACGTTGATCTTGAGGTCGTCGTCGTCGTCCCCGCCGCCGACGGCGAGCCGCACCTCGCGGGCGAGGTCGTGCACGTTGAGGGTGGTGGTGTCGATGACGGCGTCGGCCCGCTCGCGGATGCCGCTGAGCAGGGCACGCTCGTCGGCGATGCCGTCGAGGATCCGCCGGCCCGCCTGCAGGGGGTGGGGGCGGCGCACGGCCTCGAAGCGCTGGACGAGCACGGCGTCCGACGCGTCGAGGAACAGCAGCCGGTAGCCCAGTCCCGCCTCGCGCAGGGCGTCGAGCACGTTGACGAGGTCGGCGAAGAACTCGCGGCCCCGCACGTCGACCACGGCGGCGAGCTTGTGCACGCCCCCTGGCCCCGCGGACATCATCCCGGCGAGCTGCGTGAGCAGCTGCGCCGGCAGGTTGTCCACGACGTACCAGTCGAGGTCCTCGAGCACGGCGGCGGCGCGGGTCCGGCCGGCCCCGGACATCCCCGTGATGACGAGCAGCTCCGGCAGGGCCGCGACGGGGGCCGGTGTCGACGCCTCCAGGGCGGGGATGCCGGCTGGCACGGTGATCGGTGGCGGCTCGGTCATGGCACCAGCATGCCAGGCGGTGCGCGCGCCGTCGGGGCGAGCGGGCCCGGCACCGGGTGAAACGGCCCCCGTCAGGCGGTCGGCGCCGGGGCGCCGTCCGGCGCCAGCGTCGCCAGGACGGCGCGCGCGGTCACCGGTCCCATCCCCCGCACGGCAGCGATCTCCTCGACCGATGCCCGCCGGAGCCGGGCGACCGACCCGAAGGTGGCGAGCAGGGCCGTCGCCCGCGCGGGGCCGAGGCCCGGCACGCCGTCAAGCACCGAGGTGGTCATCGCGGCGCCCCGACGCGCGCGGTGGTGCCGGATCGCGAACCGGTGCGCCTCGTCGCGGACCCGCTGGAGCAGGTACAGCCCCTCGGAGCTGCGTGGCAGGATCACCGGGTGGTCGTCGCCCGGCAACCAGACCTCCTCGAGCCGCTTGGCGAGCCCGCACAGCGCGACGCCCTCGATCCCCAGGTCGGCCAGCGCACGCGCGGCCGCCGCGACCTGGGGAGGTCCACCGTCGACGACGAGCAGCTGCGGCGGGTAGGCGAAGCGCGGCTTCCCTGAGGGCTGTGCCGCCACCTCGTGCGAGCCGTCCGGCTCCCCCGCCGCCTCGGCCGCCGCGGCCGCCTTGTCCTCGAGGTAGCGCCGGAACCGTCGCGTGATCACCTCGTGCATCGCCGCGGTGTCGTCCTGGGCGCCGTCGCCGTCCGGCCCGCGCACGACGAAGTGGCGGTACTCGGGCTTACGCGCGAGGCCGTCCTCGAAGACCACCATCGAACCCACCTGGTGGGTGCCCTGGGTGGTCGAGATGTCGAAGCACTCGATGCGCAGCGGCGCGCTGGGCAGGTCGAGGGCCTCCTGGAGCTCGCGCAACGCCTGGCTCCGGGTGGTGAGGTCACCCGCGCGCTGGGTGCGGTGCAGGGCCAGCGCCTGCTCGGCGTTGCGCAGCACCGTCTGGGCGAGGTCCTTCTTGTCCCCGCGCTGAGGCACGCGCACCGCGACGGCCGAACCCCGCAGCACTCCGAGCCATGCGCTCACCTGCTCGACCTGCGGCGGGAGCACCGGGACGAGCACCTCGCGGGGCACCGCGCTGGTGGTCGCGGCCGCACGCTCGGGCCGGGTGGCGCCGGCGGAGGATCCCTGCATACCGCCCTCGGCCGGCGCGGTCTCGCCGTAGACCTGCTGCAGCAGGTGCTCGACGATCTCGGCGTCGGTCACGTCCTCGACCTTCTCCACGATCCAGCCGCGCTGGCCGCGGATGCGCCCGCCGCGGACGTGGAACACCTGCACGGCAGCCTCGAGCTCGTCCCCGGCCAATGCGAAGACGTCGGCGTCCGTCCCGTCCGGGAGCACGACCGCGTTCTTCTCGGTCGCGCGGACGAGCGCACCGATGTCGTCGCGCAGCCGCGCAGCCTGCTCGAACTCCATCGCGGCCGACGCCTCACGCATGCGTCGCTCGAGCCGCCGGACGAACCTCGCGGTGTCGCCGGCCATGAAGTCGCAGAAGTCCTCCGCCAGGGCCCGGTGCTCGGCCGGCGAGACGCGCCCGACGCACGGCGCCGCGCACTTGTCGATGTAGCCGAGCAGGCACGGCCGCCCGCTGGCGCCCGCGCGCCGGAAGACGCCGGACGAGCACGTGCGCACGGGGAACACCCGCAGGAGCAGGTCGACGGTCTCCCGGATCGCCCAGGCGTGCCCGTAGGGGCCGAAGTACCGCGTGCCCGGACGTTTGGCCCCGCGCATCACCTGCACGCGCGGGAACTCCTCGCCGAGCGTCACGGCGAGGTACGGGTAGGACTTGTCGTCGCGGTACTTGACGTTGAAGCGCGGGTCGTACTCCTTGATCCAGGAGTACTCCAGCGCGAGCGCCTCGACCTCGGTGCCCACCACCGTCCACTCCACCGATGCCGCGGTGGTGACCATCTGCTGCGTCCGCGGGTGCAGGGCGGACAGGTCCTGGAAGTAGCTCGCCAGGCGGGAGCGCAGGGACTTGGCCTTGCCGACGTAGACGACGCGCCCGTGCTCGTCGCGGAACCGGTACACGCCCGGCGAGTCCGGGACCTGACCCGGCCGGGGGCGGTAGCTCGACGGGTCGGCCATGGGACGAGCCTAGGTCAGGCCACCCACACCACCCGGCCGACGGCCGACGATGCACCCGCCCGGGCGACGCGCGCGCCGCGGGCTCCCCATCGTCGACGCTGAGTGGTTACGTTGGGGCATGGGCATCCTGCACACCTACCAGGCAGAGGTCGCCTGGACCGGGGCCGGCGAGGCCGGCACGACCAGCTACACGTCCTACAGCCGGGACCACGACGTCTCGTTCGTCGGCAAGCCGGCACTCCCCGGGTCCTCGGACCCGGCGTTCCGTGGCGACCCGTCCCGCTACAGCCCTGAGGAGCTGCTCGTCGCAGCCCTCGCCCAGTGCCACATGCTGTGGTTCCTCCACCTCGCGGCCCAGGACGGCGTCGTCGTCGTCGGCTACGTCGACGCCGCGGTCGGGACCATGCGTGTCCAGGCCGCCGGCGCGGGGCGGTTCACGCAGGTGGTGCTGCGGCCACGGGTCACGGTGCGCGCGGCCCGCCCGGGCAGCACCGCCGTCGACGACGCGCGACTCGCGGCCCTGCACGCACGCTCGGCCGAGCACTGCTTCATCACGCGCTCGGTGAACTTCCCCGTGCGGACGGAGCCCGCCCCGGTCCAGGTCGAGGTCCCGCGGCCCGCCGTCGTGCACGCCTGACCGATCGTCGTGCCCGCCTGACCGGAGGGTCAGGCGCTCGCGCGCACCGGGTCGGCCAGGACGCCCGCCAGGAACTGGCCGGTGTGGCTCGCCGCGACGGCCGCGACCTCCTCCGGGGTGCCCTCGGCGATGACCCGACCGCCGCCGGACCCACCCTCCGGGCCCATGTCGATGACCCAGTCGGCGTTCTTCACCACGTCGAGGTTGTGCTCGATGACGATGACGCTGTTGCCCTTGTCGACGAGCGACTGGAGCACGCCGAGCAGCTTGCGGATGTCCTCGAAGTGCAGCCCCGTGGTGGGCTCGTCGAGCACGTACGCCGTGCGGCCCGTCGAGCGCTTCTGCAGCTCGCTGGCGAGCTTGACGCGCTGGGCCTCGCCGCCGGAGAGGGTTGGCGCCGGCTGGCCGAGGCGGACGTAGCCGAGCCCCACGTCGACGAGCGTCTTGAGGTGGCGGGAGATCCCCGGCACCGCGGCGAAGAACTCCGAGGCCTCCTCGATGGGCATGTTGAGCACGTCGGCGACGGTCTTGCCCTTGAAGTGCACCTCCAGCGTCTCGCGGTTGTAGCGGTCGCCGTGGCACACCTCGCACGGCACGTAGACGTCCGGCAGGAAGTTCATCTCGATCTTGATGGTGCCGTCGCCCGAGCACGCGTCGCAGCGGCCGCCCTTGACGTTGAACGAGAAGCGCCCCGGCGCGTAGCCGCGGACCTTGGCCTCGGTGGTCTCGGCGAAGAGCTTGCGCACGTGGTCCCACACACCGGTGTAGGTGGCGGGGTTGGACCGCGGGGTGCGGCCGATCGGTCCCTGGTCGACGTGCACCACCTTGTCGAGGTGCTCCAGCCCGGTGATCCGCGTGTGCCGGCCGGGCACCTGCCGCGCGCCGTTGAGCTCGTTGGCGAGCACCGTGTAGAGGATCGCGTTGACGAGGGTGGACTTGCCGGAGCCCGACACCCCGGTGACCGCGACGAGGCAGCCCAGCGGGAACTCCACGTCGATGCCGAGCAGGTTGTGCTCGCGCGCGCCGACGACGGTGAGCACCCGATCCCTGTCGACGGGGCGACGCTCGGCGGGCATCGGGATGCTGCGGCGCCCGGCCAGGTAGGCGCCCGTGACCGACTCCGGCGCGGTGAGCAGGCCGGCGAGGTCGCCGGAGTGGACGACCCGTCCCCCGTGCTCGCCGGCGCCGGGGCCGATGTCGACCACCCAGTCGGCCATCCGGATGGTGTCCTCGTCGTGCTCGACGACGATGAGGGTGTTGCCCAGGTCCCGCAGCCGCGTCAGGGTCTCGATGAGCCTGCGGTTGTCCCGCTGGTGCAGCCCGATGGAGGGCTCGTCGAGCACGTAGAGGACGCCGACGAGCCCCGAGCCGATCTGGGTCGCGAGCCGGATGCGCTGGGCCTCGCCACCGGACAGGGTGCCCGCCGGGCGGTCGAGCGCGAGGTAGTCCAGCCCGACGTCGAGCAGGAAGCCGAGCCGCGCCTGGATCTCCTTGAGCACCTGGGTGGCGATCGTCGCGTCGCGCTCGCCCAGCGCGAGACCCGCGAGCACGGTGCGCGCCTCGCGCAGCGGCAGCCGGCAGACCTCCGCGATGGACAGCCCGCCGACGCGCACCGCGAGCACCTCGGGCTTGAGCCGGGTGCCGTGGCACTCGGGGCACGGCACCTCGCGCATGAAGGCCTCGTACTTGTCCTTCGACCAGTCGGACTCCGTCTCGGCGTGCCGGCGCTCGAGGAACGTCACGACGCCCTCGAAGCCCGTGCTGTACTGCCGCTCGCGGCCCCACCGGTTCTTGTAGCGGACGTGCACCTTGTGGTTCTGGCCGTAGAGGATCGACTCGCGCGCCCGCTCCGGCAGCGCACGCCACGGCACGTGCATGGAGAAGCCCAGCTCCGTGGCGAGCCCCTCGAGGACGCGCTCGAAGTACTCCGACGACGTCTGGGACCACGGCGCGACCGCGCCGCCCGCGAGCGTCGCCTCCTCGTCCGGGATGACGAGGTCGGGGTCCACCTCGAGCCGGGTCCCGATGCCGGTGCACTCCGGGCACGCGCCGTACGGCGCGTTGAACGAGAAGGTCCGCGGCTCGATCTCCTCGAGCGCGAGCTGGTGCTCGTTGGGGCAGGCCCGGTGCTCGGAGAACCGCCGCTCGCGCTCGGGGTCGTCCTGCGGCGCGTCGACCATCTCGACGACGAGCAGGCCGCCGGCCAGGGTCAGCGCGGTCTCGACGGAGTCGGTCAGCCGGCGACGGACGCCGTCGCGGGCGACCAGCCGGTCGATGACCACCTCGATGGTGTGCTTGAGCTTCTTCTCCAGCGTGGGGACCTCGGTGAGGGCCATGACGACGCCGTCGACCCGTGCCCGCGCGAAGCCCTTGGCCTGCAGCTCGGCGAAGAGCTCGACGTACTCCCCCTTGCGCCCGCGGATGACCGGTGCCAGCACCTGGTAGCGCGTGCCTTCCGGCAGCTCCAGCAACCGGTCGACGATCTGTTGGGGGGTCTGCCTGCTGACCTGCTCGTCGCACACCGGGCAGTGCTGCACGCCGATCCTTGCGAAGAGCAGCCGCAGGTAGTCGTAGACCTCGGTGATCGTGCCGACGGTCGAGCGCGGGTTGCGGTTGGTGGACTTCTGGTCGATCGACACCGCCGGCGAGAGCCCCTCGATGAAGTCGACGTCGGGCTTGTCCATCTGGCCGAGGAACTGCCGCGCGTAGGCCGAGAGGCTCTCCACGTAGCGGCGTTGCCCCTCGGCGAAGATGGTGTCGAAGGCGAGGCTCGACTTGCCTGATCCCGACAGGCCGGTGAACACGATGAGGGCGTCCCTGGGCAGGTCGAGGCTCACGTTGCGGAGGTTGTGTTCGCGCGCCCCCCGCACGATCAGGCGGTCATTCACCCGGCTCATGGTAGGCGCCCCCACCGACAGTGCCGACCGGCGCTGCCCGCGGACCGGGCTGGCACGTTGGGGTCCGCCCCCCTAAGTTGGTGCCATGAGGCGTCTCGGCGGGTCCATCCCAGTGCCGCAGATCAACGCCCTGCGCTTCGAGGCGATCCAGCGGCTGCTCGGCGACACGATCGGGATGAGCGACGCCGAGTGGCGCGAGCCCAGCCGGTTGCCCGGGTGGACCCGCGCCCACGTGGCCACCCACCTCGCCCGCGACGGCGACCTGATGCTGGAGCTCACCACCGCGGCGCTCGCGGGGCGCGATCCCGTCCTGGTGAGTCCGGAGGAGCGTTTCACGGCGTTGGAGCGCGGCGCCGAGCGCACCGGGGTCGACCTGCAGATCGACCTCGACACCAGCGCCGGTCGGCTCGGGCAGGCGTGGAGCGAGGTGTCCGACTGGCACCGTCCGATCCACTTCCAGGGCCGGGTGCAGCCGCTCGCCGTACTTCCGTTGGCCCGCCTGAACGAGATCTGCGTGCACCACCTCGACCTGCGGACGGAGTTCAGCCTCGACAAGGTCGGGGAGGAGGCGGCTGCGTGGCTGCTCGCCTGGGTCTACCACCTGCTCGCCCCGCACTGGCAGCGGCCCGTGGTCGAGGTGATCAGCAGTTCCGGCCAGACCGGCATCCTCGGCTCCGGCACGAAGGTGATCGGCCCCGTCCGGGGCACGGACGCCGACCTGTGGGCCTGGCTCAGCGGACGCGGCGGTCCGGAGGCCCTCACCGGGGCCGGCAGCCTGCGCTTCCCACTGGCCGGCTGACGCCGGGCTCAGACCTCCGCCGCGCGGGCGTCCCGACGGGACTTCAGTAGGCTGGCGACCGTCGTGATGGCGAGGGTGACGACGATGACGCTGAGCGAGACCGCGATCGGGATCTCGCCGTTGAAGCCGAGCCGGGCGTCGAGGTGGTACTCGTGCATCGCGTGCAGGACGAGCTTGACGCCGATGAAGGCGAGCACCACCGACAACCCGACCGACAGGTAGACCAGCCGCTGCAGCAGGCCCCCGATCAGGAAGTACAGCTGCCGCAGGCCCATCAGCGCGAACACGTTCGCGCTGAACACCAGGAACGGCTCCTGGGTGAGCCCGTAGATGGCCGGGATCGAGTCGAGCGCGAAGAGCAGGTCGGTCGAGCCGAGCGCGACGACGACGAAGAACATCGGGGTGACCAGCCGTTTGCCCGCCTCGACGATCGTCAGGCTGGTGCCGTGGTAGGTCCCGGTGGACGGCAGGACGCGCTTCACCCATCGCAGCAGGCGGTTGTCGGCGACCTCGGCCTCGTCGTCGTCGTGGCTGCGGTAGCTGAGGTAGAGCCGGATCGCGGTGTAGATCAGGAAGCCGCCGAACAGGAAGAACACCCAGCTGAACCGTTCGATCGCTGCGGCACCGGCGGCGATGAAGATGCCCCGGAACACCAGCGCGAGCACGATCCCGACCATCAGCGCGAACTGCTGCAGCTGCCGTGGCACCCGCAGGTTCGACATGATGATGACGAAGATGAAGAGGTTGTCGATCGAGAGGCTGTACTCGGTCAGCCACCCGGCGAAGAACTCCGCCGCGTAGCGGGAGCCGGCGAACCACCAGACCCCGAGCCCGAACAGCACGGCCAGCGCCGAGAAGGCGCCGATCGCGATCCCGGCCTCCTTCATGGACGGTTCGTGCGGCCGCCGGCCGATGACGAAGATGTCCGCGGCGAGCACGATCGCGAGTACCGCGATCGTGATCAGCCACACCTCGGTGGTCACATGCATCGGCTGTCGGTCCTCTCGCGGCGCACTGCCTCGATCGCTCGTTGAAACCCGATTGTCTCAGGGCCGGCCCGTACGGCGCGAACGGCTATTTCGTCGCGGCCAGCAGCTGCCGCAGCATCTTCTTGATGTCGGCCACCTCGTCGCGGAGCCGGGCCGCGAGCTCGAACTGCAGGTCGGCCGCGGCCGCGTGCATCTGCGCGGTCAGTTCCTGCGCCAGCCCGGCCAGTTCGGTGGCCGGCAGGGACGAGAGGTCGCGGGACTGCTCCGCCTCCAGCGGCATGGGCGAACCCTGCCGGCGCCCGCCGACCCGCCTGAGCAGGTCGTCGGTGTCGGCCTCCTCGCGGGAGAGCAGGTCGGTGAGGTCGGCGATCTTCTTGCGCAGCGGCTGGGGATCGACCCCGTGCGCGGTGTTGTACGCCACCTGCTTCACCCGCCGCCGGTTGGTCTCGTCGATCGCCGCCGCCATCGACGCGGTGATCCGGTCCGCGTACATGTGCACCTGACCGGCGACGTTGCGCGCCGCCCGTCCGATGGTCTGCACCAGGGAACGCTCCGACCGCAGGAAGCCCTCCTTGTCGGCGTCGAGGATGGCCACAAGGCTCACCTCGGGCAGGTCGAGGCCTTCGCGCAGCAGGTTGATGCCGACCAGCACGTCGTACTCGCCCAGCCGGAGTTCGCGCAACAGCTCGATGCGGCGCAGCGTGTCGATCTCGGAGTGCAGGTACCTGGTACGCACCCCGTGTTCCATCAGGTAGTCGGTGAGGTCCTCGGACATCTTCTTGGTCAGCGTCGTGACGAGCACCCGCTCGTTGCGGGCGACCCGCTCCCGGATCTCGCCCATCAGGTCGTCGATCTGGCCCTTGGTCGGCTTCACCACCACCTCGGGGTCCACCAGCCCGGTGGGACGGATCAACTGCTCCACGAAGCCGTCGGAGCGAGCCAGCTCGTACGGCCCGGGAGTGGCCGAGAGGTACACGGTCTGGCCGATCCGCTCGGTGAACTCCTCGAACCGCAGGGGACGGTTGTCGCTCGCCGACGGCAGCCGGAACCCGAAATCGACCAGCGTCCGCTTCCGGGACATGTCGCCCTCGTACATGCCGCCGATCTGCGGGATGGTGACGTGGGACTCGTCCACCACCAGCAGGAAGTCCTCCGGGAAGTAGTCCAGCAGGCAGTTCGGGGCGCTGCCCGGCCCCCGTCCGTCGATGTGGCGGGAGTAGTTCTCGATGCCCGAGCAGGTGCCGATCTGGCGCATCATCTCGATGTCGTAGCTGGTCCGCATCCGCAGCCGCTGCGCCTCGAGCAGCTTGCCCTGCGCGTCGAACTCCGCCAGCCGTGCCACCAGTTCGGCCTCGATGTCGCGGATCGCCCGCTCCATCCGCTCCGGTCCGGCGACGTAGTGGGAGGCGGGGAAGACGTACACCTCGGTGTCGGTGCTGAGCACCTCGCCGGTGATCGTGTCGAGGGTCGAGAGCGCCTCGATCTCGTCCCCGAAGAACTCGATCCGGACGGCGTGCTGCTCGTAGACCGGAAACACCTCGACGGTGTCGCCGCGGACCCGGAACGTGCCCCGGGTTCCCGCGACGTCGTTGCGCGCGTACTGGATGTCGACCAACCGGCGCAGCAGCCGGTCGCGGTCGGCGGTCTCGCCCACCCGCAGCCGGACCATCCGGTCGACGTACTCCTGCGGGGTGCCGAGCCCGTAGATCG
>NZ_DAORSQ010000039.1:0-23151 GCF_035443605.1 Actinotalea sp.
ACGCCCCAACGACACCAGCATCGGCGACAGGCACCTTGTTCAGCAGTCTCCTAGGTGAACCTTCAACGACCATGTGAGGCTCTCCCTGTGAGCCCCGGCGGGGGCTCTCCGGAGCGGGTTCCCCGAGCCGGATCGACATTCCTGGGAAGGGAACCCCCCCATGTCCACCACTGCCGTCAACACCAAGCCCGTCCGCATCGTCGCGCTCGTCGCGATCATCGCGGGCATCCTGCTCATCGTCGCGGGAGGCGTCACCTGGGGCGTCGTGCGCAGCCAGCTCGTCGCCGAGAACATCACCATCCCCGACGACGCCATGGCGTTCCAGGGCACCACCGTCAGCGGCCCGCTCGGCGCCTTCGTCCAGGCCGACATCATCAACACCCACGCGCTCGAGGCCACCGGTGGCCAGACCTACGCCGAGCTGGACCGCGAGGACCCGCTGCGCGCCGTCGTGCAGACCGGCTCGTTCCTGCGCGCCTCGCTGTTCACCTCGGTGATCGCCTTCGGCATCGCGGCCTTCGCCGCCGGCATGGGCGTGCTGTTCATCCTCGTCGGCTGGGCCCTGCGCAGCCTCGTCCCGGTCGAGGCGAAGGTCGAAGCAGCCGTCTGACCTCGCTCGTCGCACGCGACGAAGGCCGTCCGCACCTGGGTGCGGACGGCCTTCGTCGTGCTGGGGCCCGGGTCCCTCCTCCCGGCCCCGCTCACCGCCCCCGGTGCCGGAGCCCGGTGGCGAGCGAGCCGACGAGCAGGGCGAGCCCTGCCGCCACGAGGAGCACGATCACGGCGAGCTCGACGTCGAACGTCAGGCCGCTCGCCAGGGCGACGAGGCCCAGGCCGACCGCCGCGACCACGAGGCCCCAGACGACGGTGCCGACGCGGATGCTGCGGTGACCGGCTGCCGCCGGCTCGACGGGCGGGGCCTGGGCCGGATCGGACCAGCCGGCGGTCGGGGTGGTGCCCGTGGGGTCGGTCGTGGGCTGCACGGCCTGCGTGGCCGGCCCGGTGGTGGTGCTGTCCATGAGGTGCTCCGTCCTCGGCGCGAGCGGCGTGGGCCGCTCCACCGGATCGGTGGTCGGGATCTGCTGCGTGCTGTCCTCGCTCATCGCCCCTCCTCCACGAACTCGACGGTCCCGGCGCCGACGCGCACGGTGATGTCCAGCGCGGAGGCGGCGCCGTCGAGCACGGCGGGGGACTCGAAGGTGAGCCCGTTGGCGTCGCTCAGGCCGGCGGTGGTGTCGCCGAGCCACGTGACGTCGCCGCCCATGATGGAGACCTCGGCGGTGTAGGCCGCGCCCCGGGGGACGACAACGGTGAGGTCACCGGCGCCCATCTGGATCGGGACGTCGACGGTGTCGCCCGTGAGCGGCAGCGCGGTGAGGTCGATGTGGGCGTCGCCCGCGCCGAGGGAGAAGCCGGCCTCGGCCGTCGCGACGTCCGTCGGCGTGGCCCGCAGGTCGCCGAGGGCCGTCGAGCTGCCCAGGTCGCCGTCCCAGCCCTCCCACGCGTCCCAGCCGTCGGCGTTCGCCGCGGACAGGGGCAGGGCGATGAACGCGCCGAGGATCGCGAGGCCGGTGAGCCCGCCGCTGGTGCGGCCGCGCAGGCCGGAGACGATGATCGCCAGGCCGAGCAGGGTGATGGTGACCGCGGTGGTCGTCAGCGCGACCGGTCCGGTGAAGTCGCCGGTGCGCTGCGCCGCGAGGAGGACGGCGAGCGTCAGCAGGCTGAGCCCGACGACGATGCCGATGGCGCCGGCGCCAGGGCCGCGGCGGCGGTCACGGGGCAGGACGGTCGTGGGACCCGCGGGGCCGGCCTGCCACGCGGGGGCGGGGGCGTAGCCCGCGACCGGGGCGGTGCCGAAGCCGGCTCCGTACGCCGGGCTCGCCGGGGTGCCGTACGCCGGGCTCGCCGGGGTGCCGTACGCCGGGCCGGACGGGCTGCCGTAGCCGGCTGAGGCCTGCGTGGGGTAGGTCGCGGTGGGCGCCGCGGCCCACGTGGCGGTGGTGGCGGACGAGGTGTCGTCCATCGACGGTCCTTCCATCGTGGGGTGGGTGGGCTGCTGCCCGGTCGGTGCGGCCCAGGTGGCCGCGGCAGGTGCTGCGGGGCCGGTCGGTGCACCCCATGCCGCCGGGGGCGCCGCCTGGCGCGGGCCCTCGCCGGGGCGCAGGGTGGTCGACGGGCCCGCCGCGGACGCGGTGCCGGCCGGGGGACGGGGGCGCTGGGCGCGGCGGCTGGCCGCGGCGACCGCGAGCACCACCACGAGCGCCAGGGTGCTGAGCCACAGCACGGCCTGCCACCAGCTGCCGTCTGCCGCCCACCACATGCCCCGGTCCCACTGGTTGGGGAACGCCAGGCCGGACAGGAGGACGGCGAAGCCGCCGACGACGGCCACGTCCACGTCGCCGCGGAACAGCTGCTGCAGGTGGATCCGGCCGTCGCGCTGATCGGGCACCAGCAGCCAGCCCAGGCCGTAGAGGACCATGCCGAGGCCGCCGAAGAGCACGGAGACCGCGAGGAGCCCCCGCACGACGAGCGGGTCGATGCCGAACCGCAGCGCGAGGCCGCCGGCGACGCCCCCGACCCAGCGCTCGTCGGTGCGGACGAGGCCGGAGCGTCGGATCGAGTCGAAGAACCCGTCGGAGCCGTGCGCGCCGGCCTGCCCGCCCGGCTGCGGGGCGTACGGCGGCACGTTCTGCGGGGCGTGGGGTGCGCCGGTCTGCTGCGCTGCGGCGCCCTGGTCGGGGGCCGTCTCGGGTGTGGTCTCGTCCATGGCTCCCATGCTGGCCCGGCCGCCGGTGCCGGGGTATCGGGGCCAGCCCTGATCCGACCCTGATCCTGCGGGGCAGCGCCCTGAGCGCACCTCGGGGTGCCGCCCGGCGCCGCACGCTCGCCACCCCGGACCGACCCCTGATTCGCACCGTCGGAGCCCTGCGACGCGTGCCCGGCGTGTGACGATGCTCCCGTGACGAGCACCGGTCGGCTCCCGCTGCGGCGGCCCCTGCGCGGCCGCGCCATCGGTGGCGTGGCCGCGGGGCTCGCCGCGCACCTGGCTGTGCCGGTCGCCGCGGTGCGCCTCGTGCTCGTGCTGCTCGTCCCGCTCGGCGGCGCGGGGGCGTTCCTCTACGTGTGGTTCTGGGTGACCGTCCCCGCCGGCGACCCCGCCGCGCTCGCGGCGCAGCGGCCGGCGGCGCTGTCGCGGCTCGCGCCCCACCTGCGCCAGCCGGGGCGGCGGCTCCCGCTGACCGACATCGGGCTGGGCCTCGTCCTGCTCGTCGGCGCCGGCCTGCTGGTTGCCGCGCGCCAGGGCGTCGACCTCACCTACTCGTGGGCCGTGCCCGCGCTCATCGGGCTCGGGGGCACCGCGCTCGCGTGGAGCCAGCTCGACACCATCCAGCGTGATCGGGTGCTCGCGCGGGCGGGTGGCCGCACGCCGGTGAGCGTGGTGCGGCTGCTGGGTGGCACGGTGCTCGCCGGGCTCGGGGTCTTCCTGCTCGTCGGGCGGGACGAGCCGATGGCGGACCTGCTCCGCTCGGCCGTCGCGGCGGTCGCGGTGCTCGCCGGTGCCGCGCTGGTCCTCGCGCCGTGGTGGCTGCGCCTCGTCCGCGAGCTCGGCGACGAGCGCGCCGCGCGCGCCCGCGAGGCCGAGCGAGCCGACATCGCCGCGCACCTGCACGACTCGGTGCTCCAGACCCTCGCCCTCATCCGGGCCAGGGCGACCCAGCCCGAGGACGTCGCGCGCCTGGCCAGGGCGCAGGAGCGCGAGCTGCGCGCGTGGCTCTACGACGACCGGCCCACCCCCGGCACGTCGCTGGCCGCGGAGCTGCACGGCCTGGTCGCGGAGGTCGAGGACGCCCGTGGCGCGGCGGTGGAGACGGTGGTCGTGGGGGACCGCGTGCCGGACGCGGCGACCGAGTCGCTCCTCCAGGCGACGCGTGAGGCGCTCGTCAACGCCGTGGTGCACGGCCGGCCGCCGTTCTCGCTCTACCTCGAGGCGCGGCCGGACGTCGTCGAGGTGTTCGTCCGGGACCACGGGGACGGGTTCGAGCTCGACGAGGTCCCGGCCGACCGGTTCGGCGTGCGCGAGTCGATCATCGGTCGCATCACGCGCCGCGGCGGCACCGCGACCGTCGTGTGCAGGCCGGAGCGCGGCACCGAGGTGCACCTCAGCCTGCCCGTCGCGGCAGGATGAGCCTCGAGACCCGGGAGGTCACCATGAGCACCACTGACGACGGCGTCGTCGACGTCGTCCTCGTCGACGACCACCTGATGTTCCGTGCGGGGGTGCGGGCCTCGCTCGACGCCTCGATCCGCGTGCTGGGCGAGGCGGACGACGTCGACGCGGCGATCGCGATGGTCCGGGCGCTGCGCCCGCCCGTCGTCGTGCTCGACGTGCACCTGCCCGGCGGCTCGGGCGGCGGCGGGGCCGAGGTCATCACGGCGTGCGCCGACCTGCTGACCGAGGTCCGGTTCCTGGCGCTGTCCGTCTCGGATGCCGCCGAGGACGTCGTCGCCGTCATCCGGGCCGGCGCGCGCGGGTACGTCACGAAGGCGATCAGCGGGCCGGACCTGTCCGACGCCGTGCGTCGGGTCGCCGGTGGCGACGCGGTGTTCTCGCCGAGGCTCGCGGGCTTCGTGCTCGACGCCTTCGGGACCGCCGCCGGCGACGTCGCCACCGGGGACCACGAGCTCGACCGGCTGTCCGCCCGGGAGCGCGAGGTCATGCGCCTCATCGCGCGGGGGTACAGCTACCGCGAGGTGGCCTCGGAGCTGTTCATCTCGATCAAGACCGTCGAGTCCCACGTCTCCGCGGTGCTGCGCAAGCTGCAGCTCTCCTCGCGCCACGAGCTCACGCGCTGGGCGGCGGCCCGCCGGCTGCTCTGAGGGCCGGCCGGCGGACGCGGACGGCCGACCCCCGGTGTCGGTCCCACGGCCTACCCTGGACGCGCGATGACGACCCTCTTCGACGACCTCCCGCTGCCCGGCCTCGATGGCGCACGCCTGCCCGCAGCGGTGCCGCCCCGCCCCGACCACGAGTCGCCCGACGATGCCCCCGGCGACCGTCAGGGCACCACGGCGGCCGAGCGTCGCGCCGAGGCCGAGGCCCGCGCGGAGGCCCTCCTGGTGGGCCTCAACCCCGAGCAGCGCGCCGCCGTGCTGCACACCGGCTCCCCGCTGCTCATCGTCGCCGGCGCGGGCTCCGGCAAGACGCGCGTGCTGACCCACCGGATCGCCCACCAGCTCGCGACGGGCCGCGTGCGCCCGTCGGAGGTCCTCGCGATCACCTTCACCAACAAGGCCGCGGCCGAGATGCGCGAGCGTGTCGCCACGCTCGTCGGCCCGGCGGCGCGCTCGATGTGGGTCTCGACCTTCCACTCCGCGTGCGTGCGGATCCTGCGCCGCGAGGCCGCGACGCTCGGCCTGCGCTCGTCCTTCTCGATCTACGACTCGGCCGACTCCCAGCGCCTGCTCACCCTCGTGGGGCGCGAGCTGGACCTCGACCCGAAGAAGTTCCCTGCCAAGGCCATGGCGTCGAAGATCTCCAACCTCAAGGACGAGCTGGTCGACCCGGAGACCTACGCGCGGACGTCCGGGGCGTCGTCCGGCGCAGCCAACGCCTTCGACGAGGCGCTGTCGGCCGTCTACACGCGCTACCAGGCCCGCCTGCGCCAGGCGCACGCGCTGGACTTCGACGACCTCATCATGACGACGGTCAACCTCCTCCAGGCGTTCCCCGCGGTCGCCGAGCACTACCGCCGCCGGTTCCGCCAGATCCTCGTCGACGAGTACCAGGACACCAACCATGCGCAGTACGTGCTGGTCCGCGAGCTGACGCGCGCGCACGTCCCGGCAGGGGCACGGGGCACGGCAGCCCACGACGACACGCACGACGCGGCGCACGACGACGATGCGGCCCAGGGCGCTCCGCCCGGCCCGGGCCCGGCGGAGCTGACCGTCGTCGGCGACGCCGACCAGTCCATCTACGCCTTCCGCGGCGCCACGATCCGCAACATCCTCGAGTTCGAGGTCGACTACCCCGACGCGCGCACCATCCTGCTCGAGCAGAACTACCGCTCCACCCAGACCATCCTCTCGGCGGCCAACGCGGTCATCTCGCGCAACACCGGCCGCACGGCCAAGCGGCTGTGGACGGACGCGGGCGCCGGCCCGCAGATCGTCGGCTACGTGGCCGACAACGAGCACGAGGAGGCGCGGTTCGTCGCCGAGGAGATCGACCGCCTCGCCGACGCCGAGGGCGTCCGGCCCGGGGACGTCGCGATCTTCTACCGCGCCAACGCCCAGTCGCGCGCCCTGGAGGAGGTGCTCATCCGGGTGGGGCTGCCGTACAAGGTGGTCGGCGGCACCCGGTTCTACGAGCGCCGCGAGGTCAAGGACGCCGTCGCCTACCTGCGCGCCATCGCCAACCCGGACGACGACGTCAACCTGCGCCGGGTGCTCAACGTGCCCAAGCGCGGGCTGGGCGACCGCTCCGAGGCGATGCTCGCCGCGTTCGCCGAGCGTGAGCGGATCTCGTTCGGCGCCGCCCTCGAGCGGGTCGAGGAGGCACCGGGCCTGGGCACCCGTGCGGTGGTCGGCCTGCGGGCGTTCGCCGAGATGATGGCGGGCCTGCGCGAGCTCGCCGCCTCCGGCGCCGGCCCCGGCGAGGTGCTCGGCGAGGTGCTCGACCGGACGGGCTACCTCGCCGAGCTGCGCCGCAGCGAGGACCCGCAGGACGCGTCCCGCGTGGAGAACCTCGCCGAGCTGCACGCCGTCGCGACCGAGTTCGAGCAGTCCGAGCCCGACGGCGACCTGGCCGACTTCCTCGAGCGGGTGTCGCTGGTCGCCGACTCCGACCAGATCCCCAGCCAGGACGTGGCCGAGGGCGAGGCGCCACGGCCGGACCAGGGCGTCGTCACGCTCATGACCCTGCACACCGCGAAGGGGCTGGAGTTCCCGGTCGTCTTCGTCACGGGCTGGGAGGACGGCACGTTCCCGCACATGCGGTCGCTCGCGGACCCGGACCAGCTCGCCGAGGAGCGCCGCCTGGCGTACGTCGGCCTCACGCGTGCCCGGCAGCGCCTCTACATCTCGCGCGCCGCGGTCCGCACCGCCTGGGGCGTGCCCAACGAGTTCCCGGCCAGCCGGTTCCTCGACGACGTCCCGCCGGAGCTCGTCGACTGGCGTCGGGCCGAGTCGTCGATGGCGGTGCTGCGCGCCGGCGGCAGCGGCTGGGGCGGCGGGGCCTCGGCGTGGGGCGGGCGCGGCGGCTCGGGCTCGGGCGGCTCCGGCTACGGCGGCCCGGGCGCGTCCGGCGCGCGCTCCGGTCCCGTGACGACGCGCCGCGCCGCGGGCGCATCGGGCACCGGCTCCCGCGGCACCACGACGCCCTCCACGGGCGCCACGTTCGGCTCGGCCACGCCCCGCCCCGCTGACCAGGTCCCGTCGCTGGCCCTCGGCGACCGCGTGACGCACGACGCGTACGGCCTCGGCACGGTCGTCGGCGTCGAGGGGACCGGCCCGAACGCCGTCGCGAAGATCGACTTCGGCGCGTCCGGGACCAAGCGGCTGCTGCTGCGCTACTCGCCCGTCACCAGGCTCTGAGCCGCCCGCCGCCGCGCCGAGCGGTCGGCGGCCGCCGTGGTCGCGACGACGGCCAGCACGGACCCCAGCACCGCCGGGACGGTGACGGCCGCGCCGGCGGGCGAGAGCGTCAGCACCGCGAGGAGCACGGCGGTGAACGGCAGCGCGAGCACCGCACCGGTCCCGGCGGCGATCCCGACGGCCACGAGCCCCGGCAGGGACGTGGCCGGCACCAGGGCGTGCGCGGCCGCGCCGAGCGTGGCGCCGACGAAGACCGCGGGGAACACCGTGCCGCCGCGGAACCCCGCGCCGAGGCTCAGGCCGTAGGCGAGCGCCTTGGCGGCGGCCACGGCCAGGAGCGCACCCACGCCGGTGAGCCGCACGGCCGCGCCCAGGTCGGACTGGCCCGAGAACAGCACCATGGTCACCGGCTCGCCGGTGGCGGCCCGGACGGCGAGGGCCAGCGCCGCCACCGCGAGCGCGCCCGTCAGGAGGGCTGCCAGCGGCCTGCTGCCCGCGTGCCCGCGCAGCCAGGTGGCCCCGCTCGTCGCGCCGATCACCAGCGCCGCGACGGCCAGGGCCAGCGGGACGCCCACGAGCAGGTCCACCACGAGCGCCGACGGGTAGGCCTCGAGGCCGTCGATCGCGAGCGACGGCACGGGCACACCGGTCCACCCGCCGAGCCCCACACGGACGACGTAGCCGGTGCCGAGCGCCGCGAGCAGCGGCAGCAGGCGGTGCAGCAGCAGCTCGCGACGCCCCACCTGCTCGCCGGCCAGGACGAGGGACTCGAGCACCAGGATGCCGGTCACGAGGGGGTTGCCGAAGACCACGCCGAGGGCCGCCGCGGCGGTGGCCAGCACGAGGGGCTGGACCTCGCCGCGCGCGACCCGCGTGGAGACGGTCAGCGCGAGCGCGGTGCCGATCGCGAGCAGCGGCGCCTCGGGCCCGACGACGGCGCCCGCCACGAGCGTGGCCAGCGCCGCGAGCAGGGTCGAGCCCAGTGCGCGCGGTCCGATGTCGAACGCCAGGCCGTCGAGCGGATGGTGCCCGCCGTGCCCCGGGAGTCGCACGGCCCCGTGCACCGCCGCGGCACCGACGACGAGCACGGTCACCACCCACCACGCCGGCGGCTCGTCGGCGCCCCACAGGCCGGGCAGGGCCACCCAGACGAGGTGCGTCGCCTCGTGCACGAGGACGACGAACACGTACGCGACCACCGAGACGACCCCGCCGAGCAGCGCCGCGAGGGCGAGCAGGCGCGCGGTCCGGACCCGCGCCGGGGCCGGCGCGACGGCTCCCGCCCGTGGCGCGCCCGTGCCCACCGGGGTCGCGGCCGGGGTCGCGGAGGCGTCGGGCTGGTCGGTCATCGGCCCAGCGTCCCGGGTGCGACCCCCGGGGCGCCAGTCCTCGGGGCCGGCGGGCGCCGCCGGGACGAGCGCGTGCGCCCGCTGGCCAGGGGCCGGTGGCGGGGGATCAGGCGGCGTCCCGGGCGGCGAGCAGCGCCGCCCGGACGGCCTCGGCGTCGACCCCGCACCGGTCGAGCGCCCTGGCGCCGCCGCCGCCGGGTGCGGTGGCGCCGAGCACGACGTGCTCGGTCCGGATCTCGCGGTCGCCGAGCAGCCTCGCCTCGCGCAGGGCGACCACGAGGGCCTCCTTCGCCTCGGCGGTGAACGGCAGGTGCCGACCGGCCCGGCCGCGCGTGCGGGCTCCTGCCGAGTCGAACGCCCCGGCGCCGAACAGCTCGTCGGCAGCGCGGGTGACGGCACCGAGGTCGATGCCGATCGCGCCGAGGGCCTCGGCGTCGATGTCGTCTGCCGGGGCGATGACGGCCTCCAGGGCGGGGGCGCGCAGCCCGGCGTCGTGCAGTGCCCGGGCCGTCGGTCCCTCGGCGACGAGCGCGGCGAGCACGAGGTGCTCGGGGCCGATCCGCGGCGAGCCCAGCCGGCGGGCGTGCACCTGGGCGTCGACGACGACGGCGCGTGCGCCGCGGGTGAACCGATCGAACATCATGCCCTCCGGGGGTCTCGTGCGGCACCGTGCTTCTTGTGCACCGCCTGCCGGGTCACCCCGAGCTGGTCGGCGATCTCCTGCCAGGTCCAGCCCAGCGTCCGCGCCCTGCTCACCTGGAGGTCCTCGAGGCGATCGGCCAGCAGACGCAGGGAACGCACGGCCCGCAGGCCCGTGCCGGGCTCGGCGCCCACGGCCTCCTGGAGCGAGGGGATCTCGGTCATGCCTGTCAATCTAGGTTGACGCGCTACCGGATGTCAACCCACGTTGACGCCGGGTGGCAGGGTCGCCGCCGCGCCGGGGTGCCGCGTGCCGCGGTCTCTCGATGTGAAGAGACCTCCGGCCCCCGGCTACCATCGGTCCCGGCGACGTGGCCCCACGCGGCCGGGATCCAGGAAGGGCGGGGCAGGGTGGACCTGTTCGAGTACCAGGCGCGGGACGTCTTCGAGAAGCACGGCGTGCCCGTGCTGGGCGGCATCGTCGCCACGACCCCGCAGGAGGCCCGCGCCGCCGCGGAGCGCCTCGGCGGCGGGACGGTCGTCGTCAAGGCCCAGGTGAAGACCGGCGGACGCGGCAAGGCCGGTGGCGTCAAGCTCGCGCACAACCCCGACGAGGCGGGCGAGAAGGCCGGCGAGATCCTCGGCATGGACATCAAGGGGCACACCGTCCACCGCGTCATGGTCGCGGCCGGCGCCCGGATCGCCGAGGAGTACTACTTCTCCGTGCTGCTGGACCGCGCCGAGCGCCGCTACCTGGCGATGTGCTCCGTCGAGGGAGGCATGGAGATCGAGCAGCTCGCCGTCGAGCGCCCCGACGCGCTCGCCAGGGTCGCGGTGGACCCCATCGTCGGCATCGACGCGGCCAAGGCGGCCGAGATCGTCGCCGCAGCCGGCTTCGCGGCCGACGTCGCGCCGCAGGTCGCCGAGGTCATCCAGAAGCTCTGGACGGTGTACCGCGAGGAGGACGCCACCCTCGTCGAGGTCAACCCGCTGGTCCGGACCACCGACGGCGCCGTCGTCGCCCTGGACGGCAAGGTCACGCTCGACGAGAACGCGGGCTTCCGCCACCCCGACCACGCCGAGCTCGAGGACACCGCCGCCGCCGACCCGCTCGAGGCGCGGGCCAAGGACGCGGACCTCAACTACGTCAAGCTCGACGGCTCCGTGGGCGTCATCGGCAACGGTGCGGGGCTCGTCATGAGCACGCTCGACGTCGTCGCGTACGCGGGCGAGGCGCACGGCGGGGTCAAGCCGGCCAACTTCCTCGACATCGGCGGCGGCGCCTCGGCGTCGGTCATGGCCGCCGGGCTGGACATCATCCTGTCCGACCCCCAGGTGCACGCCGTCTTCGTCAACGTCTTCGGCGGGATCACCGCGTGCGACGCCGTCGCCAACGGCATCGTCGCGGCGCTGGACATCCTCGGCGACCACGCGACCAAGCCGCTGGTGGTGCGCCTCGACGGCAACAACGTCGCCGAGGGTCGCGCGATCCTCGCCGCGGCCGCCCACCCGCTGGTCACCCTGGCGGACACGATGGACGGCGGGGCCGACGAGGCCGCGCGCCTCGCGCACGCCGCCACCGCCGCACCGTGACCGTCCCAGCCGCCTGACCGACCCGACCGGAGAAACGAACCACCATGGCGATCTTCCTCACCGAGGCCTCCCGGGTCATCGTCCAGGGCATGACGGGCGCCGAGGGCACCAAGCACACCACCCGGATGCTCGCGGGGGGGACCGCCGTCGTCGGCGGCGTCAACCCGCGCAAGGCCGGCACGAGCGTCACCTTCCCCGGGCCGGACGGCGAGGTCGCCGTGCCGGTGTTCGGCACGGTCGCCGAGGCGATGGCCGCGACCGGGGCGGACGTGTCCGTGGTCTTCGTTCCGCCCGCGCACACCAAGGGCGCCGTGCTCGAGGCGATCGAGGCGCGCATCCCGCTGGTCGTCATCATCACCGAGGGCGTCCCGGTGGCGGACACGGCCGAGTTCTTCACCGCGGCGCAGGCGGCCGGGGTGCGGCTCATCGGCCCCAACTGCCCGGGCATCATCAGCCCCGGCCGGTCGAACGTCGGGATCATCCCGGCGGACATCTCGGGTGCGGGCCGGGTGGGCCTCGTCTCCAAGTCCGGGACCCTGACCTACCAGATGATGTACGAGCTGCGGGACTTCGGGTTCTCGACCGCGATCGGCATCGGTGGCGACCCGATCATCGGGACCACCCACATCGACGCCCTCGCGGCCTTCGAGGCCGACCCCGACACGGACGCGATCGTCATGATCGGCGAGATCGGCGGTGACGCCGAGGAGCGCGCGGCGGCGTTCATCGCCGAGCACGTCACCAAGCCCGTCGTGGGCTACGTCGCGGGCTTCACCGCCCCCGAGGGCAAGACGATGGGCCACGCGGGCGCCATCGTCTCCGGGTCATCGGGCACGGCCCAGGCCAAGAAGGAGGCCCTCGAGGCCGCCGGCGTGGCCGTGGGCAAGACCCCGTCGGAGACCGCTGCGCTCATGCGGGCGATCCTGTCGGCCTGACCCGCTGAGCCGGGCGGCCCCCCGCCGACCGTCGGCCGACCCTCGGCCGACTCCCCGCCGCCCCTCGGCGCGGCGAGACCGGGTCGGTCGCCGACGCCAGGGACGATGGCCGGGTGAGTCGTCCGCCCGTGCCCCCCGCCCGCGCAGCCACGCGCCCGCGCACGGCGGCGACCGGTCGCGGGACCCCGCCCGCGGCGCCGGCGCCCCGCGCCGCGGGAGCGCTCGTCGAGCGCTGGCGCGACGTCGTCGACCGCGGCCGTGCCCGTGCCGGTGGCCTGCTGCGGCGGTCCCCGTCGGGACCCGGTCGCCCTGGCCGGGCTGGCGGTGCGACGGACGGCGCGCCCCGGTGGGTCTCCGGGCTGCTCGCGGGCGCCCAGGCGGCGCTGCTCTCGTTCCTCGTCGTCGTCGTCCCGACCATGGCCGCGTACGTCGCGACGTCGGCCGACCCGGCCAACGCCGAGATCGGCTGGCCGCGCTCCGTGGCCGTCGGCGCCGTGCTGTGGCTGCTCGGCCACGGCGCGTCGGTCGACGCGGGCGGGGGGAGCGTCACGCTCGTGCCGCTCGGGATGACGGTGCTCGCGGTGTTCACCGCCGCCGCCTCGGCGCGGCGGACCGCCCGCCCCACCCGCTCCGCGTGGCTCGCGGGCATCGGCGGCTACCTGGCCATGGTGGGCGTCGTGGCGCTCGGCGTCGGCCCCGCCGGTCCGCTCGGTGCTGGCCCGGGTGCGGTGGTGCGCCTGGTGGTCGGCGCGGGGCTGGTCGCGGCCGTGGGCCTGGGCAGCGGCATGATCGCGGCCCGGGCGCTGCGCGAGGCGACCCGGCCCGCCTGGTCGCGCCTCCCGGCGATCGCGCGCGTGGGCGGGACCGCTGGCGCGATCGCCGCGTCGTCGCTCCTCGCCGTCGCCGCGCTCGTCACGGCCGCCTGGGTGCTGATGGGCCGCGCCGCGACCGGGGACGTGGTGGCGGCGCTCGGCCTGGACGTGTTCGGCGGCGCCGTCCTGGCGGTCGGCCAGCTCGCGCTGCTGCCGAACCTCGTGGGCTGGTCCGTGGCCTGGTTGGCCGGCCCCGGCTTCGCGGTCGGCGCGGGGACCGTGTGGTCGCCCGGCCACGTCGTCGGCGGCCCGCTGCCGGCGCTCCCGCTGCTCGGCGCGCTGCCTCCCGAGGGCGCCGAGGGCGGCGCGGCACGCTGGGCGCCCCTGCTCGTGGTGCTCTGCGGCGCGCTGGCCGGCTGGTGGCTGCATCGCACGCTGCGCACGTCGCGCGTCTGGGAGGCGCCGCTCGCAGCCCTGCTCGCCGGCGTCACGGCGGGCACCCTGGCCGCGGTCGCCACGGCGCTGTCGGGCGGCTCGGCCGGGCCGGGGCGACTTGCCGTCGTCGGCGGGTCGGTGGCGCTCGTGGGACTCGCCGTCGCCGGGCTGGTGCTCGCCGGGGCCTTCCTCGTCGCGGTGCCGGGCGACCCGGTGGTCCGCGGGGGCGTGCGCCGCGCGTCCCGGTCGGCCTGGGCCGCGATCCGTGGGACGACGTCGCACGGCTGACCGGCCGCGGGCCGACCGGCGGGTCCGTCATCCCCCCGCGGGCGGGGTGGTGTCCAGGCGGTCGCGCAGGGCGTCGTCGAACTGGGTCTGGCAGGCCTGGGTGGCCGAGATCGTCAGGGCGTCGCGCTGGCACTCCTGCAGCTGCATCTGGAGCGGCCACAGTGCCAGCGCGGTGGTCAACGACAGCGCGAGCAGCGCCGCGAGCCCGAGCCCCACGCCCAGGGCCGGTGCCAGCGTGCCGCGCACCCGGAGCCGGATGACGGTGACCATCGCGCGCACCCCGACCACGAGGGCAGCCAGCGTGAGGACGAGGGCGATGACCTGCCACGGCAGGAGGAGGCTCGACGTGGCCAGCGCGGCGAGCAGCAGCAGCGCGAAGTGCAGCACCTGGCGGGTGGCCGCACGCAGTGCCACCGGGTCCGGCGGCGGGGGGTCGGGCGTCGGGGGGCGGTCGGGGTGCCGGGCGGGCTCGTGCCGGTGCGCGTCCTCCGGGCGGTCGACCGGTCGTGGCGCACCGTCGCGACCGCGCTGCGGCGGTGCGTAGGGGTTGGTCACGGTGCTCCTCGGGTCCAGCGGGCTGCGCGCCGCGTCGTCGCCAGTGTCCCACCCCGGACCGTCGGTGCCCCCGTCGCGGCCACGGGCTAGGGTCGGCCCGTGCCCGCCTCGCCGCCCTCGCCCGACGCCCAGCCGCCCCGCCCACGGCCCGCCGTCGTGCCCAGCCCGGCGCGCGTCGTCGTGCTGCTCTCCGGCGCCGGCTCCACCCTCGCCGCTCTCCTCGCGGCCCAGGCCGCGCCGGGATTCCCGGCCCGCGTGGTCGCCGTCGTGAGCGACACCCCGGCGGCCGGCGGGCTCGAGGTGGCCCGCGGCGCCGGCGTGCCCACGGTCGTCGTCGCGCCCGGCGACTTCGCAGACCGCGCGGTGTGGGACGCGGCGCTCGCGCAGGCCGTGGGCGTCGTCGACCCCGCGTGGGTGGTCTGCGCCGGCTTCATGCGGATCCTCGGCCCGGCCTTCCTCGCCCGGCACGGCGGCCGTGTGCTCAACACCCACCCGGCCCTGCTGCCGTCCTTCCCCGGCGCCCATGCGGTGCGCGACGCCCTGGCGCACGGCGTGCGGGTCACGGGCTGCACGGTCCACCTGGTCGACGAGGGCGTCGACACCGGCCCGATCCTCGCGCAGGCCGCCGTCCAGGTGCACGACGGCGACGACGAGGCGGCGCTGCACAAGCGCATCAAGGTTGTCGAGCGCGACCTGCTCGTCGACGTCGTCGCACGGGCCGTGCGCGGCGGGATCGTCCTCGAGCACGGCCGCGCGCGGCTCGTCGACCCCGGCTGACCCCCCGCGGTCGGTCGGCCGAGGGCCCCCGTCGGTGTGTCCGACGGTTGGCTAGGGTGGCGAGGAGCCGGCACCGCCGCCGGTGACGAGCGCGGGGGGAGACATGGCCGATCCGACGGTCCTGGTACCGGCGTCGTTCGACCTCCTGTGGTCGGCGGGGCTCGTCGCCATCGGCATCGGGGCGGTGGTGGTCGTCGTCCTCGTCGTGCGCAGCACCGGCCGCCTCGTCCGGCACGGGATCGACCCGACGACGGTGGACGCCGAGCTGGCCGCGCGCCTGCTGCAGAGCCAGGCGCTCGCACCGGCCCGGGGGGGGCACGGGGGCAGCGGCCGCGGTCCGCAGCGTCGAGGAGCGGCTCGCCGAGCTCGACGCGCTGCACGCCCGCGGCGTGATCAGCGAGGACGAGCGGGCCGCGGCCAGGGCGCGGGTCCTGGCGGACCTCTGAGCCGGCCAGCCCTCGGCTAGACTCGCCCCGGCCGTGACTGGCGTGAGGTGGGTCCAACCACCGGGGAGCGGCCGCAGTTCCCTGCCGTGCACCGTCCGCCTGGGTGCCTGGGTGCCGACCGAGCCCCCGCGGGCACCGCGTGGGCTGTGCCGCCCCAGCACGAGCACGCACGAGCACGCACGAGCCAGGAGATGTCATGACGTCGAGCCAGCCGACCCCCGCCCCGATCGCCCCCGACGCGCGCCGCCCGATCCGTCGCGCGCTGCTCAGCGTCTACGACAAGACGGGCCTCGTCGGCCTCGCGACCGCGCTGCACGGTGCGGGCGTGGAGCTCGTCTCCACCGGCTCCACCGCCGCCACGATCGCCGCCGCCGGGGTGCCCGTCACGCCCGTCGAGCAGCTGACGGGCTTCCCCGAGTGCCTCGAGGGCAGGGTCAAGACGCTGCACCCGCACGTGCACGCCGGGATCCTCGCGGACCTGCGCAAGCCCGACCACGCCGCGCAGCTCGCCGAGCTGGGCGTCGAGCCGTTCGAGCTCGTCGTCGTCAACCTCTACCCGTTCGCCGCGACCGTCGCCTCGGGCGCCGGCCAGGACGAGGTCGTCGAGCAGATCGACATCGGCGGGCCGTCGATGGTCCGCGCCGCGGCCAAGAACCACCCCAGCGTCGCCGTCGTCGTGGACCCCGCGGGGTACGACGGCGTCGTCGCTGCCGTCGCGCAGGGTGGGTTCACGCTCGACCAGCGCCGGGCGCTCGCCGCGGCGGCGTTCGTGCACACGGCAACCTACGACGTCGCCGTCGCGTCCTGGATGGGCAACGTGCTGGCGCCGACCGACGCCGTCGACGGCGTCTCGACCGGCTTCCCGGCGTGGGTGGGCGGCACGTGGGACCGCACGGCCGTGCTGCGCTACGGCGAGAACCCGCACCAGAGCGCCGCGCTCTACACGAACGGCTACCGGCCCTCCGGCCTCGCCACGGCCACCCAGCTGCACGGCAAGGAGATGAGCTACAACAACTACGTCGACGCCGACGCCGCCTGGCGCGCCGCGCACGACCACGACGCCCCCGCCGTCGCGATCATCAAGCACGCCAACCCGTGCGGCATCGCCGTGGGTGTCGACGTCGCCCAGGCGCACGCCCGGGCCCACGCGTGCGACCCGGTCTCGGCGTTCGGCGGCGTCATCGCGACCAACCGGCCGCTGAGCGTCGCGGCGGCCGAGCAGATCGCGCCGGTCTTCACCGAGGTGGTCCTGGCACCCGACTTCGAGCCCGGCGCCCTCGAGGTGCTCGCCGCGAAGAAGAACGTCCGCGTGCTGCGGGTCGCCGCACCCACGGCCTCCGGCGTGGAGATGCGCCCCATCAGCGGCGGGATGCTGCTGCAGCAGCGCGACGGGATCGACGCCGTGGTCGACGGCGGCGGCGACGCGGCGGCGGCATGGACCCTGGCCTCGGGCGAGCCGGCCGACGCCGCGACGCTGGCGGACCTCGCGTTCGCCTGGCGCGCGGTGCGCGCCGTGAAGTCCAACGCGATCCTCCTGGCGCACGACGGCGCCTCGGTCGGCGTGGGCATGGGCCAGGTGAACCGGGTCGACTCCTGCCGGCTCGCGGTCGAGCGGGCCAACACGGGCGACGTCGAGCGGGCGCGCGGTGCGGTCGCGGCGTCGGACGCCTTCTTCCCGTTCGCCGACGGCCTGCAGGTGCTGCTCGACGCGGGGGTGCGGGCCGTCGTCCAGCCGGGCGGGTCCGTGCGGGACGCCGAGGTGGTGGCGGCCGCCCAGGCCGCCGGCGTGACGATGTACCTCACGGGCACGCGGCACTTCGCCCACTGAGGGCGGTGCAGATCGGGCCCAGCAGTCCGCACGGGTCAGTCGGACGACAGCTCCCTGCGCATGATCCAGCGCTCGCGGTGCCCGCTGTGGGCGGTGGTGGGGCCCGCCCGGTGGAACCCGTGGGCCTCGAACAGCTCGACCGTCCCGACGTACCCGGAGATGACGTCGACCCTGGTTCCGGCACTCTCGACGGGGTAGCCCTCGATCACCTCGGCGCCGTGCGCGGCGGCGTGCCCGACGGCGGCGTCGAGCAGCACGTGCATGAGCCCGCGACCGCGATGGCCGGGTCGCACGACGAAGCAGACGGCGCTCCAGGCGTCGCGGTCGTCGAGGAACGGGATGGTGCGCGAGGCCATCAGCCGGCGGTACGTGCTGCGGGGGGCGACGGAGCACCAGCCCGCGACGTCGCCGTCGACGTACGCGAGGACGCCTGGACCCGGCTCTGCGGCGCACAGGCCACGCAGGAAGGCCGGGCGCTCGAGGTTGGGCACGCGGGAGTCGCGGTAGCTCATGCACCAGCAGCCGCCGGCGTCGGGCCGCTTCGTCCCGACGACCGCGGCGACGTCGTCGAAGCGCCCGACGGCGGAGCGGGTCTCGGTCATCGCCCCACGCTAGCCAGCCGCTCGGCGTGCCGCAGGCCGGGTCTCAGCGCGGCGCGCGATCCGCGCCGTCCGCCGCGGCCCGGTGCAGCCCGTCGAGGAGCAGGTCGAGGGTGAACTCGAACTCGTCCTGGCTGTCGCACCAGCCGAGCGGGTCCTCCTCGTGGTCGTGCACCTCGGCCGCGACCATCGCGGTGAGGTGGGGCAGCGCGGCGGCCATCGCGACGAGCTCGGCCTCGGCGGCCTCCTCGTCCATCGTGCCGCCGTCGGCAGCGGGGGTGAACAGCTCCTGGGTGAAGCCCAGCACCATCGTGCCGAGCGCGTGGATGCCACGGTGGGCGAGGTGGTAGCTGAGGCCCCCGGTGACCATGGTCGCGAGGATCGCCTCGTAGTACGCGTACAGGCCAGGCGGAAGGCTCGCGCGGGTGCCGAGCAGCCCGGGTGCCCAGCGGTGACGCACCATGACCTCGCGGGCGGCGAGGCAGCGGTGCCGCAGGGCGGAGCGCCAGTCGTCGTCCCGCGCGGCGCGAGCGTCGACCGCCGCGGTGATCTCACCGAGCACGGCCTCGGCGAGCCCGTCGAGGAGCCCTTCCTTGCCCGGAACGTGGTGGTAGAGCGACATCGCCTCGACGCCGACGTCGGTGGCCAGCCGGCGCATGGTGACCGCCGGCAGGCCCTCGTCGTCGGCCAGCCGCATCGCGGCCGCCAGCACGCGCTCGCGGCTCAGGGGCGTGCGTACCGCGCGTTCGGTCATCGGCGTCTCCTCTTCCCCTCTTGCGCTACCTTACAACGTATGGCAGCCTTACGGCGTAAGAGATCCTTACGCCGTAAGGTCACGACAGGAGAGCGACATGACCACCTCGACCACCACCCACGTCCCTGCCACCGACGTCACCGACGTCACCGACGCAGCGGTCGCCGCAGCCATCGGGCAGCAGCCGGTCACCCCGGAGCTCGTCCGCACGGCGCGCACGACCGGGCTGCTCTACCTCGGCCTGGCCGTCACCGGCATGCTGAGCTTCCTCATGATCCGCAACCAGGTCTTCGTCGCCGACGACCCGGCGCAGACGCTGGCGAACCTGGTGGAGCAGCCATGGCTCGCGCGCGCCGGCATCGCCGTCGAGCTGGGCGTCGTGCTGACCCAGGCCCTGGTCGCGGTGTGGTTCTACCGCCTGTTCCGCAGCGTCAGCTCCGTCGCCGCCGGGGCGATCGCCGCGTTCGGCCTGGTCAACGCGGTGGCGATCCTGGGCAGCGCCGCGCTCCTCGCCACGGCGCTCGACGTCGGCGCGGACCCCGCGCTGGCCGCGGCTGGCGGGGCCGCCGCGACCACCCAGCTGCTGTACGTCATCAGCGGTCACCTCTGGGCGGCCGGCGGACTGTTCTTCGGTCTGTGGCTCATCCCGATGGGCTGGCTGGCGTGGCGGTCCGGCTGGATGCCGAGCCTCCTGGGCCGGGTGCTGATGGTCGGGGGCGTCGGCTACGTCGCCTCGTCCTTCGCCGGCTACCTGATCCCCGACGCGGGCGTCGTCAGCGACCTGCTGACCGCGCCGGCGACGGTCGGCGAGCTGTGGATGGTGGGCTACCTCTGCCTCCTCGGCGTGCGTCGCCACGGCGCGCGCTGAGCGGTCGGATGGCGGGGCGACGGGGCGGTCGCCGGCTCAGCGCAGCGGCCGGTCCGGGTCGGCCGCCGCCGTGCGGTCCACCCGGGGCAGGGCAGGGCCGGCGAGCAGCCGTCGCGCCGCACCGACGTCGCGGGGCCGGTCGACGGCGAGCACCGCGGTCAGCTCGTCGGTCCCGGGGGTGAACCACAGGGCCGACCAGCCGGTGCCGGCGGGGTCGCCGCGCAGGACGAGGTCGCCCGCCTCGCCCGGCACCCCGAGCAGCCCGAGGTCGTGACCCAGCTGCGTCGAGAAGACGTAGGGGGTGGGGTCCGACGAGGTCGCGGGGGCGGCGTCGGCACCGGGCGCACGGCCGCGGCCGGCGGGCTGCCCGTCCGGTGCCGCGCCCAGCGGGCCGGCGAGCAGCGCGGCGACGGCGACGGCCGGCCCGCGCAGGGCGCCGTCCCAGTGGCCGCCGGGCACGGGACCGTGGCGCGGCGAGGAGCGCAGGGCCAGGTCGCCGACCGCCGCCACGCGGCCGTGGGTCCCTGGCACGAGGTACGCGGGCCCGACGGCGATCGAGCCGTCTGGCTCGAGCGGCAGGGCCCCGACCAGCCAGCCGGAGGCGGGCCGCGCTCCGACGGCGACCAGCACCACGTCGGCGTCGACGACCTCGCCGTCGCCGAGCGTGACGGTCCCGCCGAGCCCGGTCGCCGCACCGGGCCCGCCCGTTCCAGCGACCTCGACCACCCGCACGCCGGTCAGCAGCCGCACCCCCGCAGCCGCGTACCAGGGCCGGGTCAGCCCCCCGACCGTCGCCCCCAGCGCCCCCGCGAGCGGGGCGTCGGCGGCCTCGACCACGGTCACGTCGACCCCGGCGCGCGCCGCGACCCCGGCCACCTCCGCACCCACCCAGCCGGCCCCGACCACCACCAGGCGCGTCCTGGGCCGCAGCGCGGCGCGCAGCCGGGCGGCGTCGTCGTGCGTGTGCAGGGTCGTGCCCCGCCACCCGTCGGGCAGCACGGGCCGCGAACCCGTCGCCAGCACCACCGCGTCGGCCCTGATCTCGCCGCCCGCGGTGCGGACCACGACGCCGTGGGGGCCGGTGGCCAGGCCGGTCGCGGGTTCGCCGAGCCGGACGTCGTCTGCGGCCGTCTGGTCCGTGCCGAGCTCCTCGCCCAGCCACGCGGGGGAGGTCCGGGTGAACAGCTCCTTCGAGAGGGGCGGCCGGTCGTACGGCTCGACACCCTCGGCCCCCAGCAGGGTGATCCGGCCCGCGAACCCCTGGGAGCGGGCCGCCGCGACGGCCTGCGCGCCGGCCAGACCGGCGCCCACCACCACGAGGTGGCGCGGTGCCGTGGGGGTCCGGTCGGCGCTCACGGCCTCACGGTAGTCTCACGGACCGTGACGTTCGAAGGGCACCACGCACCCGCGCTGTGGCTGGTCGTCGCCCTCATCGCGGTCGTCACGGCCGTCGGGACCCTGGTCGACGTCCAGCTCGGGGCCGTCCTGCTCGCCGCGACCCTCGCGGGCGCCGCGGCAGCGCGCCTGGTGCTACGGGGCCGCCGGCCCGAGGGGGTCGCCGTCCGGTCGACGTGGGCCGACGTGACGGTGCTCACCGCGCTCGCGGTCGGGATCGGCGTGCTCGCCACCAGCCCGGGCGTCTGAGCCCGCCCGCTCGAGCGCCGGACGCGCGACCGGTCGGCCGCGCGCCCGGTCACCGTCAGCGGACGACGACGCTCTCGGTCTCGCCGTCGAGGACGATCTCGAGCGGCTCCGTCACGGTCCGCCCGAAGGCCAGGACGGCCAGGCCGACGGCGGCCCCGCCCAGCAGCGCGGCCAGCCAGAACCCCCACAGCTGGGTCAGCGCGAGGGTGTCCGAGCCCGCGCTGAGCAGCGCGACGGCCGTGGCGCGGGCCGGGTTGAGCGCGGCGTTGGTCACGGGGCCGGCGACGAGCAGCATCGAGGCGTAGGTCAGGCCGATCGCGACGGCGCCGCTGCGGCGGGCCGAGGTGCCGAGGACGACGGCGACGAGCAGGGCGGTCGCCAGCGCCTCGACGAGCAGGGCCGCGGCCAGGCCGAAGGTCACGCTGCCGCTCGACAGGACGGACAGCGGCGAGCCCGCGCCCCAGCCGTTGGCGGTGATCGCCAGGAAGTCGGCGGCGGTCGCCTCGGGGTTGACCGTGTCGACCAGGCCCGGCAGGGCCGCCGGCACGGTGACGAAGAGCACGGCCACGGCGAGCACGGCGCCGAGCACCTGGGCGACGACGTAGAGCAGCGCGTCGAGCCACGCGGTCCGGCCGGTCAGGGCCGCTGCGAGCGTCACGGCCGGGTTGAAGTGCGCGCCCGACACCCGCCCGAACGTCGCGGTGAGCCCGGCGAGCGCCGCCCCGCCGGCGAGGGCGACGCCCACGGCGCCGGCCCCGGACAGGCCCGTGTAGAGCAGGGTGCCGACCACGGCGAGCACGATCCCCAGGGTGCCGACGACCTCGGCGCCCACGCGCGTGAGCAGGCCGTGCTCGGGCGCGGGCGGGCCGGCGACGAGCGCGATCTCGTCGTAGCCGAGGAGGTCGTCCTCGATGACCTCGATGACCTCGACGGCCGACGGGTCGGGCCCGTCGAGCGACGGTGCGGGCGTGGGCTCGGTGCTGGACATGCGGGTCCCCTCTCGGCCGCGCCCGGTGCGCCGCCGTCGGGCATCATGCCACCGTCTCCTGTCGGCGAGCCCCGAGCCGGCCGGCAGCGTGCCCGCCGGGCTCGACCGTCCGCTCGGGCGTCGCTCGCTCGCCACTCGGAGGTCTCTCGATGTCGAGTAACCTGGCGCACAGTGCGGCCGCGTGCCGCGCCACCCTTTCCTCGGAGCCACGGGAGTGCCGCATGGGCAAGATCACGGTCGTCGGACCGGTCGTCGAGCTGGACGGCGACGAGATGACCCGGATCATCTGGCAGTTCATCAAGGACCGCCTCATCCACCCGTACCTCGAGATCGACCTGCGCTACTTCGACCTGTCGATCGAGAACCGCGACGCCACAGACGACCAGGTGACCATCGACGCGGCCCACGCGATCAAGGAGCACGGCGTCGGCGTCAAGTGCGCCACGATCACGCCGGACGAGGCCCGCGTCGAGGAGTTCGGCCTCAAGAAGATGTGGCTGTCGCCCAACGGGACCATCCGCAACATCCTCGGCGGCGTCGTCTTCCGCGAGCCGATCATCATCTCCAACATCCCGCGCCTGGTCCCGGGCTGGAACAAGCCGATCATCATCGGCCGGCACGCCTTCGGCGACCAGTACCGCGCGACCAACTTCAAGGTCCCCGGCGCCGGCGTGCTCACCATGACCTTCACCCCGGCGGACGGCTCCGAGCCGATCCACCAGCAGGTCGTCACCTACCCCGACGGCGGCGGCGTGGCGATGGGCATGTACAACTTCAACGACTCGATCCGCGACTTCGCCCGGGCCTCGTTCGCCTACGGCCTGCAGCGCGGCTACCCGGTCTACCTGTCGACCAAGAACACGATCCTCAAGGCGTACGACGGCGCGTTCAAGGACATCTTCGCCGAGGTCTTCGAGGCCGAGTACGCGGCGGCGTTCGCCGAGCGGGGCCTGACCTACGAGCACCGCCTCATCGACGACATGGTCGCCGCGGCCATGAAGTGGGAGGGCGGCTACGTCTGGGCGTGCAAGAACTACGACGGCGA
>NZ_DAORSQ010000040.1:0-22155 GCF_035443605.1 Actinotalea sp.
CGCCCAGGACGAGGTCGCCCGCATCTGCCAGGACCTGCTGCGGATCGACTCGTCGAACTACGGCGACGGTTCCGGGCCGGGGGAGCGGGCAGCGGCCGAGTACGTCATGGCCTCGCTGCAGGAGGTCGGGCTCGAGCCGGAGCTCTTCGAGTCCGCGCCGGGGCGGGCGAACGTCGTCGTGCGACTGCCCGGGGTGGACCCGAGCCGGCCTGCGCTGGTGCTGCACGGTCACACCGACGTGGTGCCCGCCGCCGCGCAGGACTGGTCCGTCGACCCGTTCGGCGGCGAGGAGATCGACGGCATGCTCTGGGGCCGCGGGGCCGTGGACATGAAGGACATGGACGCGATGATGCTCGCCGTCGTGCGCCAGATGGTGCGCGAGGGCCGAGCCCCGGCGCGCGACGTCGTGCTGGCGTTCTTCGCGGACGAGGAGGCCGGGGGCGTCTACGGGGCGCGATACGCCGTGGACACCCGTCCGGAGCTCTTCGCGGGCGCGACGGAGGCCATCAGCGAGGTGGGTGGGTTCTCCGTCCAGGTGGGTGCCGGGCCGGACGGCCAGGGCGGGCGGCGTGCCTACCTGCTGCAGACAGCGGAGAAGGGCATCGGCTGGCTGCGGCTCGTCGCGGACGGCCGCGCGGGCCACGGCTCCCAGGTCAACGCCGACAACGCCGTGACGCACCTGGCGGCCGCCGTCGCGCGGATCGGTGCGCACCCGTGGCCGCTGCAGCTCACCCCGACCGTGCGCGACCTGCTCGAGGGCGTCGCGGACCTCACCGGCCTGCCGTACGACCCGCAGGACCCGGCCGCCGTCGACCGCCTCGTCGCCGCGCTGGGCACGGGCGCGCGGTTCGTCGGCGCGACGCTGCGCAACACGGCCAACCCCACGCAGCTCTCCGCCGGCTACAAGGCCAACGTCATCCCCGGGCGGGCCGAGGCGGTCCTGGACACGCGGTTCCTGCCGGGCTTCGAGGACGAGGCACGACGCGTCATCACCGAGCTCGCCGGGCCGCACGTGCGGGTCGAGGAGATCCACCGCGACATCGCCCTCGAGGCGCCCTTCGGCGGGAACCTCGTCGACGCGATGGTCACGTCGTTGCTCGCGGTGGACCCGGAGGCCACCGTGCTGCCGTACGCGCTCTCGGGGGGCACCGACAACAAGTCGCTGTCCCGGCTCGGCATCACCGGCTACGGCTTCGCGCCCCTGCGGCTGCCGCCCGGGCTGGACTTCCCCGCGATGTTCCACGGGGTGGACGAGCGGGTGCCCGTCGACTCCCTCGTCTTCGGCACGCGGGTGCTGGACCGCCTGCTCCAGACCTGCTGAGGCGGGTGCCGCGAGGTCACAGCGTGCTGCTCACCCGGATGATCCGGCGCCGCAGCCACACCCGACGGCGGCCGCCGGCGAACAGCAGGGTGCGCGCGAGCTCCCAGCGGCCGTACTCGGCCTCCTCGGTGAGCCGGCGGCGGGCGTCGTTGCGGCTGACGCTCGGATCGAGGGTCACGACGCGGTACTCGTACTGACCACCCTGGGCCCGCCACGCCCCTCGCGTCGTGGACGCCGGACCTGCACCGCTCACCTGCACGCCTTCCGCCGACGGGACCATCGACTGCCATTGTGCACACTGCGGCGCTACGGTCGTGCCATGACCGTTGACCCGCGCGCCGCTCTCGACCGCCTCCTCGCAGCCCTGGAGGCGCACTTCCACGCCGTGAGCACCCGGCGCGGGGACGACGACCCGGCCGTGGACGACGCCTACGACGTGCTCGCCGACGCCTTCGAGGTGTACGACGACGCCATGGTCCGGGTGCACGGCGAGACCCTGCCGTTCTTCCTCGCCGACGATGCCGACGATGCCGACGAGCTGGACGACGAGGACGACATCGACGAGGACGACCTCGACGACGAGCTCATGGACGGCACGGAGCTCGACGGGGACGAGCGCTGAGGTCGGCGGCGACCAGCACTGAGGACCGTGGCCCCCGCGGGAGCCGGCGGCCTCAGCGCCGCTCGGGGTAGCCCAGCGCCGGGGCGCTGACCTCGTCCAGCGCCGCGACGATCTGCTCCGGCAGCACGAGGTCGAGCTCGAGCGCCGGGCGCAGCTGTCCGGCCGTGCGGGCGCCGAGGATCGCCGACGCCACTCCGCCGCGGCCCAGCACCCACGCCAGCGCGACCTCGAGCGGGGTGCGCTCGAGCCCGTCCGCCGCCGTCGCCAGCGCCTCGACGACCGGCCCGCTGACCCGCCCGAGGTAGGGCTCGACGAACCCCGCGAGGTGCGCCGACGCTGCGCGCGAGTCCGCCGGCACGGTGCGCCGGTACTTGCCGGTGAGCACGCCCCGCCCGAGCGGCGACCACGCGAGCAGCCCGGCCCCCAGCTCGGCCGCCGCGGGAACGACCTCGCGCTCGACCCCGCGCTGCAGCAGCGAGTACTCGACCTCGACGGCGGCCAGGGTGTGCCCGCCCAGCAGGCCGGCCAGCCGCGCGGTCTGCCACCCGGGGTGGTTGGACAGCCCGACGTAGCGGGCACGGCCCGTGTCGAGCACGTGCACCAGGGCGGCCGCCGTCTCGGCGAGCGGGGTGCGCGGGTCGGGGGCCTGGACCAGGAACACGTCGACGTGGTCGGTGCCGAGGCGCGCGAGCGAGGCGTCGAGGGAGTCGACGAGGGCACCGCGCGAGGCGTCGACCACGGGCCCGCTGCGGGTGCGGCGCACCCCGCCCTTGGTGCACAGCACGACCTCGTCGCGCGCCACCACGGTGCCGACCAGGGAGCCGAGGAGCTCCTCTGCGGCGCCGTCTGCGTAGGAGGCTGCGGTGTCCAGCAGCGTGCCGCCCGCCTCGACGAAGTCCCGCAGCAGCTCTGCCGCCGTGTGCTCATCGGTGTCCCGGGCCCAGGTCAGGGTGCCGAGACCCAGCGCCGAGACCCGCAGACCGGTAGCCCCCAGGGTGCGTTCCTCCATGGCTGTGCAGGCTACGGCACGGGGCACCCGCCGCCGGCCGGTAGCGTTGCGCGCCATGACATGGTGGGAAGCGGCCGTCCTCGGCCTGGTCCAGGGCCTGACGGAGTTCCTCCCGATCTCCTCGAGCGCGCACCTGCGGATCATCGGCGAGCTGCTGCCCGGCGGGGCCGACCCCGGCGCTGCGTTCACCGCGATCACCCAGATCGGCACCGAGAGCGCGGTGCTGCTCTACTTCCGGCACGACATCGTGCGGATCTGCGTGGCGTGGTGGACGGTGCTGCGTGGCCGTCATGGCACCGCGTGGCGGGCCCGGATGGGCGCGGGCGACCCGGACGCCCGCATGGCCTGGTGGATCGCGCTCGGCTCCGTGCCGATCGTCGTGCTCGGCCTGGCCTTCGAGGACGTCATCACGAGCACGTTCCGCAACCTCTACCTCATCGCCGGGACGCTCGCCGTGTTCGCGGTCGTCCTCGGCGTGGCGGACCGGATCGGGGCCAAGCGCCGCGTCCTGACCGGGCTCACGGCGCGCGACGCCGTCGTGCTCGGGTTCGCGCAGGCGCTCGCCCTGGTGCCCGGGGTGTCGCGGTCCGGCGGGACCATCACGTTCGCCCTGCTGCTGGGCTACACGCGCGAGGCGGCGGCGCGGTACTCGTTCCTGCTCGCCATCCCCGCGGTGCTCGGCTCCGGCCTGCAGCAGCTGGTCACGAGCGTGGGGGACTTCGGCGAGCCGGGGACCCCGAGCCTCGCCGTGACGGCGCTGGCGACGGTCATCGCGTTCGTCGTCGGGTACCTCGTCATCATCGGGTTCCTGCGCCTCGTCTCGACGCAGAGCTACCTGCCGTTCGTCGTGTACCGGATCGGGCTCGCGGCGCTCGTCGTCGTGCTCCTGACCCTCGGCGCGCTCGAGCCGCTCGGTGGTGCGCCGGCCGGCTGAGCCCCGGCGGGGCGCATGCCTACCCGCGCGCGGCTCAGAGCCAGCCGCTGCGGGTGAAGAGTCGGTGCAGCCCGACGCTCACCAGCGCCATGAACGCCAGGGCCGCCGGGTACCCCCACGGCCAGCCGAGCTCCGGCATGTCGTGGAAGTTCATGCCGTACACGCTCGCGATGAGCGTGGGGGCGGCCGCGATCGCCGCCCAGGCCGAGATCCGGCGGACGTCGTCGTTCTGCCGCACCGAGACCAGCGACAGGTGCGCCGCGAGCATGTCCGCCAGCAGGCGGTCGTGCGCCTCGAGCCGGTGGTCCAGGCGGTCGACGGCGACGGTCAGCCGTCGCTGCCACACCTCGCCGGCCTCGTCGTCTGCGGGCACGAGCTCCGGCAGCTCCACGGTGAGCGGGGCCAGCGCCCGGCGGGCCTCGGCGACCTCCCGCTTGAGGGCGTAGATCGGCTCGACCGGGCTGGTCCGGGAGGCCGAGAACACCTCGGCGTCGAGGGCCTCCACCGCGTCGCCGAGCGCGGCCTCGACCTCGGCCGCGCCCGACACCAGGGCGGCCAGGAGGGTCGCCAGGAGCCCGGACGTCAGCGCGTCACCCGTGGGCGGCGCTGCGGCGAGCCGCTCGGCGACCTCGTCGAGGACCTCGGCCGGGCCGGTCTCGACGGTGAGCACCACGCCGTCGAGCGCGAGGCACGTCACCTCGCCCGACAGCACGTCGGCACCCTCCTCGCTGAACGCCACCGTCGGCGTCGCGAGGAACACCCCGCCCGTGAGGTGCTCGACGTGCGGACGACCGCGCCGACCGCTGGGCCCGTGGGTGCCCGCGGTCGCGACGACGTCCGCGGGGAGCCCCAGCTCGCGCGCGGCGGCGAGCAGGTCGTCGTGGTCGGCGGCGCGGACCCAGACGACGTCACCGTCGCGCCGGGCGGCCGGCGGGCCGCCGGTGCCGGGACCCGCGGGGTGCCAGCCGTCGGACGAGTGGACCCACGTGGGCCGGTGCATCTCCACGTCGCCAGTGTGGACCCACCCCGACGACCACGAGGCCGCGGCTAGGCTGCCACCGTGCACACCTGGCCCGCGCCGTCCCTGCCCACCATCCCCGGCCGAGGGCTCGCGGTGCACGTGCGTGACTCCCTGACCGGTGCGCTCGTGCTCGGCTCGCCCGGGCCGGTGGCGACGCTGTACGTGTGCGGCATCACGCCCTATGACGCGACCCACCTCGGGCACGCGGCCACGTACATCGCCTTCGACCTGCTGCACCGCGCGTGGCTCGACGCCGGGCTCGAGGTCAGCTACGCGTCGAACGTCACGGACGTGGACGACCCCCTGCTCGAGCGCGCGGCCCAGACCGGGGTGGACTGGGAGCAGCTGGCCCTCGAGCAGACGGCGCTCTTCGCGCAGGACATGACGGCCCTCGCCGTCCTGCCGCCGCACACCTACCTCGGCGCCGTCGAGACCATCCCGACGGTGGTCTCGACCGTCGAGCGGCTGCTCGCGGGCGGGCAGGCGTACCGGGTGCCCGTGGAGCCCGGTGCCGGCGGCTCGCGGCCCGACCTGGGCGACGTCTACGCCGACGTGTCGGTCGACCCGGCGGTGGGCCACGTCGAGGGCCTGGACCACGACGAGACGGTCGCGCTGTTCGGCGAGCGGGGCGGGGACCCGGACCGTGCGGGCAAGCGTGACCCCCTCGACCCGGCGCTGTGGCGCCGCGAGCGGCCTGGCGAGCCGTCGTGGGACGGCGGCGTGCTGGGCACCGGCCGGCCCGGCTGGCACATCGAGTGCACCGTCATCGCGGAGCAGGCGCTCGGGGCGTCGTTCGACGTCCAGGGCGGCGGTCGCGACCTGTGCTTCCCCCACCACGAGATGAGCGCAGCCCACGCCCGAGCGCTCGGCGCCCCCGGAGCCCGGGCGCACGTCCACACCGGGATGGTGGGGCTCGGCGGGGAGAAGATGAGCAAGTCGCTCGGCAACCTCGTGCTCGTCTCCGTGCTGCGCGAGCAGGGCGTCGACCCGATGGCGATCCGGCTCGCCGTGCTCGCCCACCACTACCGCGAGGACTGGGACTGGACCGACGAGGTGCTCGCCACGGCCCAGCGCCGGCTCGAGCGCTGGCGGTCGGCCGTCTCGGGCAACGGGGGGCCCGACGCCGGCTCGACCGTCGAGGCCATCCGCACCGCGCTCGCGGACGACCTGGACGCGCCGTCGGCGCTGCGGGCCGTCGACACGTGGTGCGACGCGTCGCTCAGCGTGGGCGGCGACGTCATCGGTGCGCCGGGCGTGCTGGCGCGGTCGGTCGACGCACTGCTCGGCGTGCGGGTCTAGCGCCCGCGCGGCCCGCCCAGCAGGAGGGTCAGCCCGCGGAGCCGTCGCGCCGGCGCAGGTACTTCTCGAACTCGCGCGCGATCGCCTCGCCCGAGGCCTCGGGCAGGTCCGCGGTGTCCTTGGCCTCCTCGAGCTGCGCCACGTACTCGGCGATCTCGGAGTCGTCGGCCGCGAGCTCGTCGACGCCGTGCTGCCACGCCTCGGAGTCCTGCGGCAGATCCCCGAGGGGGACGGGCTCGCCGAGCAGCTCCTCGATCCGGACCAGCAGCGCCATGGCGGCCTTGGGCGACGGCGGGTGCGCGACGTAGTGCGGCACTGCACCCCAGACGGAGACCCCGCGCAGCCCGCGGCCCAGCGCCTCGTGCTGGAGCACGCCGACGATGCCCGTCGGCCCCTCGTACGTGTTCTGGTCGAGGCCGAGCTCGCGCTGCAGCTCCTGGTCGTCGGTGGTCACCGTCACGGGGATGGGCCGCGAGTGCGGCACGTCGGCGAGCAGGGCACCCACGGTGATGACCGTGCGCACCCCGAGCCGCTCGGCGATGTCCAGCAGCTCGGCGCTGAACCGCCGCCAGCGCATCGACGGCTCGATGCCGTGCACGAGGACCACCTGCTCGCCGGTGCCCGGCCGGACGCCCACCGCGACGGACGTCGTCGGCCACGCGATCTCGCGGCGGCCACCCTCGCCGATGGAGACCATCGGCCGGTTGACCTGGAAGTCGTGGTACTCCTCCGGGTCGAGCTCGTCGACCTCCTCGGCGCCCCAGACCTCGTGCAGGTGCGACAGCGCGTGCGTCGCGGCGGAGCCGGCGTCGTTCCAGCCCTCGAACGCGGCGAGCATCACCGGTCCGCGCAGGGGCAGGGCCCCGGGGAGTGCCTCGGTCATGGCCTCAGCGTAGGCCGTGGGGCGGGGCCCGCCCGGGGACCGGCGCGAGACCCGCCGCGGGCGGACCCTGCCGCCCGCCTACGATGGGCCGATGCCCGTCGAGCCCCACGCGACCGTCCTGCGTGCCCCCGCCCCCGCCACGACCGGCCCGTCCGTCCCGCAGCTCCCGGCAGCGGCGCTCTGGGACATGGACGGCACGCTGGTGGACACCGAGCCGTGCTGGATGGCGGCGGAGGAGGGCCTCGTCCGGGAGTTCGGCGGGACGTGGGGCCCCGACGCCGCGCAGTCGATGGTCGGCCTGGCGCTGCTCGACAGCGCCGCCGTGCTCGCGGCCCACGGGGTGGACCTGCCGCTGCCCGAGATCGTCGAGCGGATGCTCGACTCCGTCGTCGACGCGGTCGAGGACGGCCTGGTCTGGCAGCCCGGCGCCCTCGACCTGCTCGCCGCGCTGGGCGCGGCGGGCGTGCCGTGCGCGCTCGTGACGATGTCCTACGGGCGGTTCGCCGATGCCGTGCTGGCGCGGATGCCGGCCGGGGCGTTCGACGTCGTCGTGACGGGCGGCCGGGTGACGCTGGGCAAGCCGCACCCGGAGCCCTACCTGCTGGCCGCGGACCTGCTGGGCGTCGACGTCACGCGCTGCGTGGCGATCGAGGACTCGATCCCCGGCGTGGGTTCGGCGCTCGCCTCCGGGGCGCGCACGCTGGCTGTCGAGCACATGGTGGCGCTCGACGACCACCCGGGCATGAGCCGCGCGGACTCGCTGGTCGACGTCGACCTGGCCGTGCTGGCCCGGATCGCCGCGGGCGACGTCCTCGACCTGCGCGCGCCGACGGCCTGACGGCCCGCTGCCGGCGGCGGCCGCACCGATGAGGGTCAGGCCCGAGGCCGGACGCCCGTCGCGGCCTCGACAGCGTCCGGGTCCACCTGCGGCGGCGTGCCGCCGAAGGCAGGGCAGACCGCCTGGTGCGCGCACCAGCCGCACAGCGCGCTCCTGCGCGGCGTCCAGGTGCCCGTGGCCGCGGCGTCCTGGATGCCCGCCCAGATCGACCGGACCCGGCGCTCGGTCGTCTCGAGCTCCGCGGCGTCGGGCACGTGCCGCACGACCGTGCCGTCGCCGAGGTAGACGAGCTGCAGCATCGCGGGGATGCGGCCGCGCAGGCGGGCGAGCACGAGGGCGTAGAAGCGCATCTGGAAGAGGGCCGAGCCCTCGTAGCCGGCCTTGGGCGAGCGGCCGGTCTTGTAGTCGACGACGCGCAGGGCGCCGTCCGGCGCGACGTCGAGCCGGTCGACGATGCCGCGCAGCTCGGGACCGTCGTCGAGCGACATCCGCACCGCGAGCTCGCGCTCGGCCGGCTGGAGGCGGTTGGGGTCCTCGAGGGTGAACCACGTCGCGAGCAGCGTCCGGGCAGGTCCGTACCAGCCCTCGAGGTCCTCGGGGTCCGTCAGCACCTCGAGGTAGCGCGGGGAGGCGGTGACGAGGCCCTGCCACGTCGGGTCGAGCAGGCCGTGCGCTGCTTCGAGGGTCCTGGCCCCGGCGGGGAGGTCGAACAGCCGCTCGAGCACGGCGTGCACGAGCGTGCCGCGCACCGCAGCGGGCGACGGCGGCTCGGGCAGGCGGTCGATGACGCGCAGGCGGAAGAGGAGCGGGCACTGCAGGTAGTCGTTGGCCCGGGAGGGGGACAGGCCCGGCGTGCGCCGGCGCGGCTGCTCCGAGGCCTCGCCGGTGTCCGCGCCGACCGATGGCCCGCCGATCGATGGCGCGGCGACCGAGGACCCGCCGGTGTCGCCCACGACCTCGGGCTCGGCGGCAGGGCCGCTCGGGTCGGTCACGGCTGGGCTGGCGTTCGGCTCGGTGGGCACGGCGCCAGGGTACGGCCGTGCCCCGACATGGTCCGGCCGGCACCGTAGGGTGACCGGGTGGCGAGCACAGGCGGCAGGCAGGGTCGCACCGGCGGGTGGGTGATCGGTCGCGCCGCCGGGGCACCGGTGGTGCTCTCGCCCGGTTGGCTGGTCGCCGCCGCGGTCTTCACCGTCGTGCTCGTTCCGCTGGGGCGGGCCGTCGCGCCGCAGTCCGGCACCGTCGGCGCGTACCTGCTCGCCGCCGCGGCGGCGCTGCTGCTCTTCGGCTCGACGTTCCTGCACGAGCTCGCGCACGCCCTCGTCGCGCGGCGTCGCGGGATCGAGGTGCACCAGATCGCGCTCACCCTGCTCGGCGGGCACACGGAGATGGGGGCCGCGGCGTCGACGCCGGGCAGCTCCGCGCTCGTCGCCGTGGCCGGACCCGTCACCAACCTCGTGCTCGCCGGCGTCGCGGCGCTGGTCTGGCAGGTCGCCCCGGCGGGCGGGATCGTCGCTGCGCTGGCTCTGGCGGCCGCGGCGGCCAACCTCGTCGTCGGTGTGCTCAACCTGCTGCCCGGCCTGCCGCTGGACGGCGGTCGCGTGCTCGAGGCCGGCATCTGGGCCGCCTCCGGTCGCCGGTCCACCGGGACGACCGTCGGCGGTTGGGTCGGGCGGGCCATCGCCCTCGGGGTGCTCGCCTGGACCCTCCTGCCCCAGCTCGGCCGCCCGGGCGGCCCGGACCTCACGCAGGTGGTCTGGGGTGCGCTCATCGGGGCGTTCCTCTGGTCCGGCGCCTCGGGTTCGCTGCGGACGGCGCGTGCGGAGCGGGCCGTCGAGGCGCTGGACCTGCGCGCGCTGACGACGCCGGCGGTGGCCGTCCCGGCACGCGACCGCGTGGCGACCCTCGACGTGCTGGGCGTCCCGTGCCCGCCGGTCGTCCTGCTCGGCGAGCACGGCGAGCCCGTCGCGTACGTCGACCCGATCGCCGCGCAGGCCGTCCCCTCGGCGCACCGCGCCGGGACGCCGCTGGCCGCCGTCGCGGTGCCCCTGCCGGCCGGCTGCACGGTCCCCGGCCACCTCGCCGGCGCCGAGGCGGTGCGCGCCGTCGCCGAGGTGGCCGCCCGGACGCCCGTGATGGTCGTCCTCGACACCGGCGGCCAGGTGCTCGGCCTGCTGCGAGCGGTCGACGTCATCGGCGCCCTGCGCCCGCGTCGCTAGCGGTGCCCCCGTGCCCCCGTGCCCCCGTGCCCCCGGAGCCTCCGGAGCGCCCGGAGCCCCCGGAGCCCCCGGTGGCGGCGCAGGCGGCCCGCGGGCGCCGGTACGGTGCAGGCATGAGCACCCCGGACCCCCGTCCCGCCTGCCGCGTCGAGGAGCTGGTCGAGGTGACCGACGACGCGCTGGCCGCCGTCGGGGCCCTGGTGTCGCAGCTGTCCCGTTCCGCCCCGGCGCCCACGCGCGAGGAGCTCACGCAGATCGTGGCGTCGCCCGCCACGCACCTGCTCCTCGCCCGGGACGCCGACGGTGCGGTGCTCGGGTCGCTGACCCTCGTGCTGTTCCGCATCCCCACCGGCATGCGCGCGTGGGTCGAGGACGTCGTCGTCGATGCCGGGGCGCGCGGGCACGGCGTGGGGCAGCAGCTCACCCGCGAGGCCGTGCGGCTCGCAGGGCTGGCCGGCGCCCGGACCGTCGACCTCACGTCCCGGCCCGCACGGGTCGAGGCCAACCGGCTCTACCAGCGCGTGGGCTTCGTGCTGCGGGAGACCAACGTCTACCGCTGGAGCGAGCCGCCGTCGTGAGCCCCCGCCGTGGCGCACCGGGCCTCGCCCGCCCGCACCGCACCTAGACTCGACCGCCGTGAGCACCCCCGAGAACGCCGCGACCACCACGCCGGACCCGTCGGCCCCGCCGCCAGGGGCGCCGGCGGACCAGGCCACGGGCGCGGCCGCCCGGCGCGGCCCGCTGCGCGCGGGGGACCGGGTGCAGCTCACCGACCCGCGCGGCCGCCTGCACACCATCACGCTCGCACCCGGCGCGACGTTCCACACGCACCAGGGCTACTTCCGCCACGAGGACCTCATCGGCGCCCCCGAGGGTTCCGTGGTCACCTCGACGGGTCAGATCGCCTACCTGGCCCTGCGTCCGCTGCTCGCCGACTACACGCTCTCCATGCCGCGGGGTGCTGCGGTCGTCTACCCCAAGGACGCCGGTCAGATCGTCACCATGGGCGACATCTACCCCGGTGCGCGGGTGGTCGAGGCGGGTGTGGGCTCCGGCGCGCTCACCATGTCGCTGCTGCGCGCCGTGGGCGACCGCGGCGCGCTGCACTCCATCGAGCGGCGGGAGGACTTCGCGGCGATCGCGCGCGCCAACGTCGAGGGCTTCTTCGCCGGCCCGCACCCGGCCTGGCGGCTCTCCGTCGGGGACCTGTCCGACGTGCTGCCCACGGTCGCGCAGCCGGCGACCGTCGATCGCGTGGTGCTGGACATGCTCGCGCCGTGGGAGAACCTCGACGCCGTCGCCGACGCGCTCGCCCCGGGCGGCGTCCTCCTCGCCTACGTCGCCACCACCACCCAGCTGTCCCGGCTCGCCGAGGGCCTGCGCGACGACGGCCGGTTCACCGAGCCGGCGGCGTGGGAGTCCATGGTGCGCGGCTGGCACCTCGAGGGCCTGGCCGTGCGCCCGGAGCACCGGATGATCGGGCACACGGGGTTCCTCATCACCACGCGCCGGATGGCGGACGGGGTCGCCGTGCCCGTGCGTCGGCGCCGTCCGTCGAAGGGCTACACGCCCGAGGACGCCTGGTCCCCGGACGACCTCGGTGAGCGAGCCGTCTCGGACAAGAAGGTCCGCAAGGTCCGCCGGGACCTCGGCGCGCAGGGCGACCCCGGGCTCCCGGCCGGCGAGGTGCCCGAGTCGCAGGTCTGAGGGATCCTCTGGCCGGCCGACGTGACCGGCTCGCGGGGCGGACGCGACCGGCACGGCTTGACGCGTGCGCTTAGGGTCGTGGTGAGACCTGGGGAGGCACCATGAGCCAGCCGGAGCACGACGGCGCCGCACCCGCGGGCGACGCCGCGCGGCGTGCCGCGCAGGACAGCCGCAGCGCGGCCCTGCTCGCCGTGAAGAACGAGCGTCTGGCCGACGCCCTGCGCCAGGCGCGGGACCGGATCGTCGAGCTGCAGCGCCAGCTCGAGGAGCTCGGCAAGCCGCCCGGCACGTTCGCCACCTTCCTCGCGGCCCGCACCGACGGCTCCGTCGAGATCATCGCCGCCGGCCGCAAGATGCACGTCATGGCCTCGTCCGCGGTCGACGTCGACGCGCTGCGCCCCGGCCAGGAGGTCAAGCTCAACGAGACGCTCACCGTCGTCGAGGCGGGTGCCTACGAGACCGTCGGGGAGATCGTCACCGTCAAGGAGATGCTCGGCCCCGACCGGGCGCTGGTGGTGGGACGTGCCGACGAGGAGCGCGTCGTGCGCCTCGCGGGCCCCCTCGTGGACGGGCCGGTACGCGTGGGCGACGCGCTGACGGTCGAGACCCGCTCGGGCTTCGTCTTCGAGCGGATCCCGCGCTCGGAGGTCGAGGAGCTGGTCCTCGAGGAGGTCCCGGACATCGACTACGCCGACATCGGCGGGCTGGGACCCCAGATCGAGCAGATCCGTGACGCCGTCGAGCTGCCGTTCCTGCATCCAGAGCTGTTCCGCGAGCACGGGCTGCGCGCCCCCAAGGGCGTGCTGCTCTACGGCCCGCCCGGCTGCGGCAAGACCCTCATCGCCAAGGCCGTCGCCCGCTCGCTCGCCGAGACGCGGGGGATGGGTGCCGACGGCAAGCCCGGCACCAGCTACTTCCTCAACGTCAAGGGCCCGGAGCTGCTCAACAAGTACGTCGGCGAGACCGAGCGGCACATCCGGCTGATCTTCGCCAGGGCGCGCGAGAAGGCGAGCACCGGCTCGCCCGTCGTCGTCTTCTTCGACGAGATGGAGTCGCTGTTCCGCACGCGCGGCACGGGCATCTCGAGCGACGTCGAGACCACGATCGTGCCCCAGCTGCTCAGCGAGATCGACGGGGTCGAGCGGCTCGACAACGTCATCGTCATCGGCGCGTCGAACCGGGAGGACATGATCGACCCGGCGATCCTGCGACCCGGCCGGCTGGACGTGAAGATCAAGATCGAGCGGCCCGACGCCGAGGCGGCGCGCGAGATCTTCGCCAAGTACCTCACCGCGGACCTGCCGCTGCACGCGGAGGACCTCGCGGAGCACGGCGGGGACACCGCCGCGACCGTCGAGGCGATGATCACCCGGACCGTCGAGCAGATGTACGCCGAGTCGGCGGAGAACCAGTTCCTCGAGGTCACCTACGCCTCGGGGGACAAGGAGATCCTCTTCTTCAAGGACTTCTCGTCCGGCGCCATGATCCAGAACGTCGTCGACCGTGCGAAGAAGGCCGCGATCAAGCAGCTGCTGGCCACGGGTCAGCGGGGCATCCGGGTGGAGCACCTGCTCGCGGCCTGCGCGGCGGAGTTCAAGGAGAACGAGGACCTGCCCAACACGACCAACCCGGACGACTGGGCCCGGATCTCGGGCAAGAAGGGCGAGCGGATCGTCTTCATCCGCACGATCGTCCAGGGCAAGTCCGGCTCCGCGAACGCGCGCACCATCGAGACGCTGACGGCCACGGGCCCCTACCTGTAGGCCCGCGACCGGCCGGTCGTGAGCGGCCGGGCGGCGGGCCCCGCCGGTAGCCTGGGCCGGTGAGCGTGCGCCGGGTGATGGGGATCGAGACCGAGTACGGCGTCGTGCAGCCTGGGCGCCCGCAGGCCAACCCCATGCTCCTGTCGAGCCACGTGGTCTCGGCGTACGCTGCGCTGCGCGCGACGGGCCGCACGCGGTGGGACTACGCCGACGAGGACCCCCTGTCGGACGCGCGCGGGTTCCGCATCCAGCGAGCCTCGGCCCACCCCTCGATGCTCACCGACGACCCGACGCGGCCCGCGGTCGCGGGTCCGGCCGCTGCACCGGACGAGATCCACACCGATGCGATGGACCGGCCGACGGGGGAGGACTGGGACGACCCGAGCGCCGCGACCTCCGTCCTGACCAACGGTGCGCGCCTCTACGTCGACCATGCGCACCCGGAGTACTCCTCGCCCGAGGTGACCAACCCGCGCGACGCCGTGGTCTGGGACAAGGCGGGCGAGCACGTCATGCTCGCCACGGTGCGGGCGCTGACCGCCAACCCCGCGATGCCCGACGTCGTCCTGTACAAGAACAACGTCGACGGCAAGGGCGCCTCCTACGGGACGCACGACAACTTCCTCGTCGACCGCGCGGTGCCGTTCGCCTCGATCGTGCTGCACCTCACGCCGTTCCTCGTCACGCGTCAGGTGTTCGCGGGTGCCGGGCGCGTGGGGCTCGGCCCCACGGGGGCCAGCGCGGGGTTCCAGCTGTCGCAGCGTGCGGACTACATCGAGGCCGAGGTCGGCCTCGAGACCACCCTGCACCGGCCGATCGTCAACACGCGCGACGAGCCGCACGCCGACCGCACGCGCTGGCGCCGCCTGCACCTCATCCTCGGCGACGCGAACCTGCTCGAGGTCGCGACGTACCTGCGGGTCGGCACCACGTCGCTGGTGCTCTGGCTCGTCGAGCACGGCTCGGCCGACGCCCTGCGCACCATCGCCGGGCTGCGGCTCGCCGACCCGGTGCGCGACGTCCAGGTGGTCAGCCGCGACCTGAGCCTGACGGCGCGGCTCGAGCTCGCCGACGGGCGCCGGCTGACGGCACTGGAGGTCCAGGGGGCCTACCTCGACGCGCTGCGCGAGGAGCTGGGCCCCGACCCCGACCCGGACACGGCCGACGTGCTGGCGCGGTGGGCCTCGGTGCTCGCGCGGCTGGGCACCGACCCGATGACGTGCGCCCGGGAGATCGAGTGGGTCGCCAAGCTGCGCCTGCTGGACGGGATGCGCCGCCGCGACCACCTGGCATGGGACAACCCCCGCCTGGCCGCGATGGACATCCAGTGGTCGGACGTGCGGCCCGAGCGCGGGCTGTACCACCGCCTCGTCGCGGCCGGGGCCGTCGAGCGGCTGACGAGCGACGAGGAGGTCGCCCGCGCGGTGCACGCCCCGCCGCACGACACGCGCGCGTACTTCCGCGGGACCGTGGTGCGACGGTTCGGCGAGCAGGTCAGGGCGGCCAGCTGGGACGCCGTCGTGCTCGACGTCCCGTCCCTGCCCACGCTGCGCCGCATCCCGCTGCGCGACCCGTGGCGCGGTACCCGCGAGCACGTCGGGGACCTCCTCGACGCGTGCCCGGACGCGGCGACCCTGGTACGGCGGCTCGCGGGGGACTGAGCCGATCGGGTGGATCGGGCGCAATGGCCAGGAACCGCCTCAATCCGGCGCCTCGCCGGCCGATCGGTGCGTCGTGGGAACTCCTCGCCTGGCCGCGGCGCTGTGCGCGCTCGCCCTGGCGAGCCTCGCAGCACTGACGGCGGGGACTGCGGGCGCGGCCTTCACCGCGGTGTCGACCAACCCGGCCTCCAGCCTCGCCGCCGACGTGCTCGACGCGCCCGGCGCCTTCACGGCGTCGCGGTCGTGCACGGCCTCGGGCGCCCAGCTGCGGTCGGTCTCGCAGAGCACAGGCACCTCGGGGACGATCAGCGTCCCACTGCCGGCCGGCGTCGTGGCCGGTGACGTCATCGTCGGGATCGTCGTGCACAGCACGAAGGCCACCCCACCGGCGGCCTCGCCCGGCGACGGCTGGCAGGTCGCCACCGGAGGGAACTTCGGGGTCGGCGGGTCGAGCTTCTTCGGCTCCAAGCTGGCCACGGGCACGGAGCCTGCCGCGTACACCTTCACGGGGCTGACCGCGGGCTCGGCCGCCGCCGCCGTGGTGCTCGCGTACAGCGGTGGTGCGTGGAACTACCCGAGCCACGGCATCAGCTTCGGCGAGGGGACCGTGGTCTCCGCCCAGGGCACCATGGTCACGGAGCAGACCCGGATGCTCACGGCCTTCTTCGCCGACGACTACGACGGAGTGGTCTCGCTGCCCGCCGGGACGACCGAACGCGCGCGGCTCGTCACCGGCGGAGCCGACTCGGTCGCCCTGCTGGTGACCGACCGGCTCGTCCCGGCGGCCGGCACGCTGGACGCGACCGTCGCCACCCTCGGCGAGGCGCGCTCGAACCAGGGCTTCTCGCTGCCGATCCAGCCCGGAGCCGGTCCCAGCCCGGTCACCCTGACGTGGACGGCGACGCCCGACTTCTACGCGAGCGGGTACGAGGGCTTCCGCAGCGACTTCCCTGACTACGTCGTCTTCGGCCCGGGACGCGCGGTGACGAGCTACGTCGACCCGTCGCTCGGGGCTGCGGGCGCGACGTACTCGCTGCGCAGCTACGCGGGCTCGTGGCGCTCGGGCTGGGTGACCACGAGCCTGCTGCCCTGCTGACACCGACGCCCGGTCGAGACCGTCCGCTCATCTCCTAGGCAGGTCGGCCGATGGGGGTGCCGTGGGGTTCGCTGGGGCGGTCGTCGGTGGGTGCACGCTCGTCCTCGCCGCGGCCGCCTGCCTGCTGGCCACCCCGTCGGGCGCAGCCTTCACGGCCTCCGCGGGCACGGGGTCGGTGCTGGCCTCGGACACCCTCGACCCGCCGGGGGCGCTCACGGCGACCCGCTCGTGCGCGATGACGGCCCCGACACTGCGCTCGGTGTCGCAGGCCACGGCCACCGCCACGTCGATCACGGTCGCCCGCCCTGCCGGCGTCCTGCCGGGCGACGCCCTCATCGCGATCGTCATGCACCATGACTCCAGCAGCGAGCCCGTCGCCGCGGTCGCAGGTGGCTGGGGCATGGAGATCCCCTCGCACAGCTCCCTCGGCGGCGAGGCGCTCATGGTGCTCAAGATCGCCACGGCCGCTGAACCGGCGTCCTACTCCTTCGCCGGGCTCGACAGCAGCGACGCGACGGCGGTCGTCGTGCTGGCGTACACCGGGGTCGACCCGACCACCCCCCTGGCTGCGACCCCGGCGGGGCAGGCCAACGCCAACGGCTCGACGGTCGCGGCGCCGTCCGTGACGACCGACCGGGCCGGCGCCACCTTCGTCACCGCCTTCCTCGCAGACGACTACGCATCGACCATCTCCGTGCCGGCGGGGACGACGTCCCGGGCCGACGTCCTGGCCGCCGGGCCGCAGGAGGTTCGCGTCCGGGTGACGGACCGGGTGATCCCCGCGGCCGGGGCGACGGGGGTCACCGCGGCGACGTTGACGACCTCGCGCTACAGCCACGGCTTCGCTGTCGCCCTCCGCGGAACGATGCCGGTGACCCTCACCTGGACGCCGACGCCCGACACCTACGCGACGGGCTACGAGGGCTTCCGTGAGGACGTCAACGAGCTGGTCCCGGTGCTCGACCGCACGACGTCGACCTTCGTCGACGGCTCCGCGGGGGCCGCGCAGATGGCGTACCAGGTCAGGTCCGTTGGGGGTACCTGGCGTTCGCCCTACGCGAGGGTGGTCGTGCCTGCGTGCTGAGGGTGCTCCCTCGGCGTGGGGCGCGGTGCCCGACGTCGTCCGCGCCTGCGCCCGGCGTCCCGCTCGCCACCCTCGTCGGGCCCGGTGGCGGCGAGCAGCACCGCGGCGACGGCGCCGGCGGCCGTCAGCCCGAGGGGCAGCGGCCGGCCGTCACGCAGCCACACCACCGGCAGCCCGAGCACGGGGATCCGGAGGCGCCCGAGCCCGATGACGGAGTCGATCGGCACGGGCGTGGAGTCGTCGACGGCGTTGGCGTCGCCGCGCGTGATGACCGAGCCGTCGTGCACCTCGCGGATCCGGTGCGCGATCGTCCGGCCGCTGCCCGCCGGGTCGGTGAACAGGACCACGCGCCCGACAGCGAGGTCCTGCACCTCGGCGGGAGCGGACAGCACGAGGTCCCCGGGCTCGACGGCGGGGGACATGGAGCCCGACACGATGACGTGCGACTGCCACCCGAGCGCTACCGGTGCCACCGCCCAGACGGAGAGCCCGCCCACGGCCGCCAGTGCGGCGACGGCCGCCGTGCGGGCGACGGCGAGCCCACCGTCGAGCAGGGTCCGTCGCACGTCGGGCCGGGGGCTGCGACCGCCGGCGTGCCGCGGGCTCACGGACGACTCATCGCGCGACCGTGCCCGCGGGCATCGAGACCGGGCTGACCTCCACGCGGTTGCGGCCGCCGGTCTTGGCCCGGTAGAGGGCCGCGTCCGCCGCGGCGACCATCGAGGACGCGTCGGGACCGTCGCCGGGGTAGCAGGCCACGCCGATGCTCACGGTGAGCCGGGGACCACCGGTCAGCTGCTCGATGGCCGAGCGGATCCGCTCGGCGGCGATCGTGGCGCCGTCCGCCGCGGTCCCGCTGAGCACCACGGCGAACTCCTCGCCGCCGTACCGGGCCGGCACGTCGCCGGTCCGGGCCGTGCGCGCGAGCACCTGGGCGATGACGCGCAGGGCCTCGTCCCCGGTCTGGTGGCCGTAGGTGTCGTTGACGGCCTTGAAGTGGTCGACGTCGACGAGGAGCAACGAGGTGGGCAGCCCCGAGCGATCCGTCCTGGCGAGCTCGGCGTGCAGGCTGCGGTCGAACGCCCTGCGGTTGGCCAGCTCGGTCAGCCCGTCGGTGTCCGCCGAGCTGCGCAGCCGTGCCACGAGCACCGCCCGTCCGAAGGCCTGGGCGGCGTGGGCGGTGGCCTGCTCGGCCGTGGCGACCCGGCGCCGCTCGATGCGCGGCTCACGGCGCAGCAGCCGGCTCAGCCCCGTGGTGGGCCCCTGCTCCAGCAGCAGCGCCCCGGCGACCTGGCCGGGCAGCGAGAACGGCACGACGACGACGTTGCGCGCGTCCGGCAGCACCTCGGCCAGCCAGCCGTCGGATGCACGGTCGAGCCGGGGGACCAGCACGGTGGTGTGCCGCTCGATCACGGTGGCGAGGAAGGTGGCGGACGGCAGCCCGTCCGGCTGGGCCCATCCGGTGGGGAGCCCGCCCGGCGACACCTGCACGATCGGCCGCGACACGGGCGCCCCGACGCCGCTCGAGGCGCCCTGGGCCGCCGTCGGGCAGGCGATGACGAGGGCACGGCGCGCGAGCAGCTCGGTGTGCACCAGCGACGCGAGGGCCGCGGCGATCTCGTCGGTCTGCGTGGTCTGCTCGAGGTCGAGCGCGAGGCGCCGCAGCACCTCGACGTCGTACCGGCGGCGGCGCAGCTCGCGCTCGTTGACGGCGGCGAACGTCGAGGTCGTCAGGGTGGCGGCCCACAGCGCGAGGAGGAGCACCGTGAGGTCGGCGGTGGGGAAGGGCTCGCCCGTGAGCGGTCCCGTGCCGAACAGCCCGGTCATCTGCCCCTGGAGGGCGACGATGAGCGTGATCGAGTGCCACAGCACGACCTTGAGCCCCGAGCGGAACGAGGTGAGCAGGGTGACCGCGACGGCGTGCAGGACGATGAGGTAGCCGACGGGTCCGTCGAAGCCACCGAGCGCGAGGAACGCCCAGGCGAGGTACACGCCGTCGAGCAGCAGGCCGGCGGCCACGCGGAACAGGGCGGCCCGACGGCCCAGCCGCAGCAGCGGGGCGCTCGCGGCCATGAGGCCGAGGTAGGTGACGGCGGCCACGAGCACGGCCATCGTCGAGGCCGTGCGCACCGGCTGCGCGAGCCAGAGCAGCACCGGCGCGACGATGACGAGGACGCGGAAGGCGCTGGTCCAGCGGATGCGATCGGCGAGCGGGACCAGCCCGCCGGTCTCGGGAGCGCTCATCGGCCCGGTACCTCCTCGAACCGCAGCGGCGGCTCCTCGTCGAGCGGTGCGAGGGCGAGCTTGGGGTCCCGCCGGTCGAGCTGGTCCTGGACGAGCAGGAAGATGAGCACGACGCCGACGAGCACTGCGGGGAACCCGCCCTGCTCGAGCGTGCCGGTGAAGGTCTCGGCGACCTGGACCGCGACGTCGGACAGGTGCTCGACGGCGCTCGGGCCGCCGGACGGCGCACCGCCGTCGCCTGCGCCGCCGCCGCCGGGGGTGGTGGAACCGTCGTTCCCGTCGTTCCCGTCGTTCCCGTCGGGCCCCTCGGGTTCGGGGCCGGGCGTCGGGGCCGGGCCGCCGGTGGGCTCAGGCGTGGGCTCCGGGGTCGGCCCGGACGACGGCACCGAGGTGGGCCCGGGCGTCGGGCCGGCCGTGGGCGCCGGGGTGGGCGTCGACGCAGGGCCGCCACCGGGGCTTGGCGTCGGGGTGGGGGTCGGGGTGGGCGGTGGGGCTGGGTCGTCGGTGACGACCGCCCACACGAGGTCGGCCTGGGCCACCTGGCCCTGGGCCCCCGGGGTGTCGAGCACCTCGACGGTGAGGCGGAACGCGCGGTCCACGGGTCCGGTGCCGGGCTGCCACCCCGTGGGCACCCCGAACGGCGCCGCCGCGGACACCTGGGCGAAGGCCGCGAGCGTGTCGGTGTAGGCGGTCTGCCCGACGAAGCCCGTGCAGTCGCCGTCGGGCGCGCCGGTGGCCGGGCCCACCTCGACCCGGACGACGAGGTCGTCGGCGAGGGCGCCGGTGACGGCGACGGCGCGCACCACGACCGCAGCGGAGGGGCCCTGACCGGGCAGGTCGACGTCGACGCACCGGCTCACGGGCGCGCCGGGCACCAGGCCGGTGCTGGTGAACAGCGCCGGCCCGCCGACGGTCGCCGCCAGCAGCTGGGCCCGGGCGACGTCGTGCGGCACGGCGCCGAGCGAGGTGCTCTGGTCCGCGACGAACGCGCCGGCGGCCAGGACGACCGCCACGGCACCGACGAGGCGCACCGGCCCGCGGGGGACCGCGTGCACGCGACGCAGGGCGCTGCGGAGCACGTCACCTCCCGTGGGCGGTCGAGCGGGGGCGGCCGGGTGGAGCCGTCACCGCCCGATCGGCCGCCGTCGCCCGGGGATGAGGGCTCGGCATACGGCATCCGGGTGATCCTGCCCGCGGAGCCTCATCGCGACGGGTCCGCGGCCGACTCGACGGGCAGGAGGACCGGCACACGGTCGGTCGTCGAGAACGAGGAGTCCCCATGGCACTGCCCCGCAAGGCCGTCGTGGCGGCCGCCGTGCCGGTCGGCTTCCTGCTCAGCGGCGTGCTCGTCTGGCAGGCCTCCTACGCGGCGTTCAGCGACACGACGGACAGCACGGGCAACACCTGGGAGGCGGGCTCGGTCTCCCTCACGGACAACGACACCGGCACCGCACTGTTCACCGTCTCCGGGCTGACGCCGGGCGAGACGGGGAGCAGGTGCATCGTCGTCCACTACGGCGGCGACGTGTTCGCGAACGTCAAGACCTACGGCGCCTTCCACGACACCGACGCCAACGGGACACCGGATGCCGTCGGTCTCGCGCCCTACCTCAACCTCACCGTGACGCTCGGGACCGGCGCCCAGCCGGACTGCACGGACTTCAGCCCGGGCGGCACGACCTTCACCGGCACGGCAGATGCCTTCGTCACGGCGCACCACGACTTCGCCACGGGCGGGCTCACCTGGATGACGGCGGCTGCGGCACCCGAGGACGCGACCTACCGGATCACCTACCAGCTGGCCGACGACGACGCCGCCCAGGGCCAGGACCTCACGCTCGACGTCATCTGGGAAGCCCAGAGCCTCTGAGCGCCCACGAGACCAAGGAGCCCCGATGAGATCGCACCGCACGGCCGTCGCCGCCGCGGCCGTGCCGCTCGGCATCGTGGCGTCCGGCGCGCTCGTCTGGCAGGCGTCGTTCGCCGCATTCACCGCGACGACGTCGAGCGACGCCAACACCTGGGCGTCGGGCACCGTCGCGCTCTCCGTGGACAACCCCGGCACGGCACGGTTCGCCGAGAGCGGCCTCGTCCCGGGCGACTTCGATGACCAGTGCATCACGGTGACCTACACGGGCACGGTGGCGGCGAACGTGGAGATGTACGTCACCTCCACCCCGTCGGAGCCGATCGGGCTGGCGCCGTACCTCGACATGGTCGTCCAGGTCGGCAACGGGGTCGAGCCCGACTGCTCCGACTTCTTCCCCCAGCAGTACCCGTTCGACTGGGCCCCGGCCTCGACCCTGGTCGGTTCCCACAGCACCTACGCGACGGGGCTGGGGACATGGGCGCCGTCGGCCGCGGGTCAGACGAAGACGTACCGGATCTTCTGGGCCCTGCAGGACACCGACCTCGCCCAGAATCAGAGCGTCGCGCTCGACGTCACGTGGGAGG
>NZ_DAORSQ010000041.1:0-21226 GCF_035443605.1 Actinotalea sp.
ACGATCGCGTACAGCCAGACGTTGAGGGCGATCGTGGCCCCGAGCACGACCAGCCCGACGGCGGAGATGGCCAGCAGCCAGCGACTCAGCGAGCGGAACGGCACGGTGAGGTGCGGCGACGTCGCGACCGTCACGGCGGCGACGAGGGCGAGCCGTAGCGAGATCGCCCCGGTGGGCGGGCCGACGGCGACGAGGCCGTGCCAGGACACCGCGTCAGCCGTTCCGAGGAACACCTGCTCCACGAGGAGCACCAGCACGCCGGCGAGGGCCGTCGACAGCAGCGCGTCCCGCAGCACTGCCGGACGGCGGCGGGCCACGGTCGCGATGAGGAGCACGACGACCCAGAGCGACGCGACCCCGGTCAGCACCTGCCACAGCAGGTCGAGTGCGCGCGGCAGGCTCCGCGCGAGGTCGATGAGGGCATCCTCGACGTCGGACGGCGCGTCGGCGCGCCAGCCGAGGACGAGGATCGACAGCGAGGTCGCGACCAGGAGCAGCACGTCCGTCGGCCGGCGCGCGCGTTGAGCGTCAGGAGCGGAGGCGAACAGCCGCACCCGCCGGGGTCGCGGCCACAGCGGGGCAGCGACGACCGGGGGAAGTGCCACGAGGGTTCAGCGTAGTCATGAGACCGACCCCGCACACGCAGGGTCCATCGTCACGGGGCCGTGACGAAGACGTCGAACAGCTCCGGGTGGTGGGCGTGGACGAGCACCGCGAAGACCACGGCGTCGAAGAGCAGGTGCACCGTGAGCACGTACGTCAGGGATGCCGTCCGCGCGAACGTCAGGCCCTGGACCAGCGCGAACGGCAGGGTGAGCAGCGGCCCCCAGCTGCGGTAGCCGAGCTCCCACAGGAACGAGACGAAGACCACCGCCTGCAGCACGTTCGCCGGCCACAGCGCGAAGTGGCGCCGCAGCAGCGCGAAGACGGTGCAGATGAAGAACAGCTCGTCCCAGGTGCCGACCGCGGCCACCCCGACGAAGAGCCTGGCGATCTCGCCCGGCCCGTCGAGGTCCGGCCAGTTGGCCCAGACGCCGGAGGACAGGAAGTACCAGGGCAGCACGAGGTAGCCGGCCAGGACGACGGCGCCCAGGTACGTCCAGTGCACCCGCGTCCACGGTCGCCCGGCGCGCCACGGGAAGTGGATGGCGCTCCCCCCGAAGACGCGCCGCTCGAGCACGAACGGCACAGCGACCGCCGCGGAGAGCACGACGGCGAACCGGGCGACACCCGCGTTCGAGAGGTCGGCCGCGAGCGGGATGGTGCTGACGATGGTCATCCCCGTCGCGATGAGGAGCAGGTCCCGGCCCAGGTCGCGATCCAGCCGCCACGCCAGCGCGACCCCCGCCGCCATCGGGAGGTAGGCCAGCGGGCGCACGTGCACCGCGAAGAGGAGCACGGCCGCGCCGCACACGAGCCCCGCCGCGAGCAGTCTGCCGGCCTCGAGACGGGACGGCCGCGCGGCGGGAACCCGCTGACCGAGGAAGCCGTCCGCCACGGGCCCACCCTGCCCCACCCGCCCGCGTCGGGCCAGCTGCGGCGTCGGCATCGGGGTCTGCCGGAGGCTGGACACGAACCCGCCGCCGGGCGTAACGTCCCTCGCGGGCGCCCCGCGCGCCCCGCTGAGTCTGGGATTGTTACTGCGCGTCAGGCAAAACCCAAGCTGTGGTCGGTCAGGTCCGCAACGGATCGGGACGGGTCAGGGCTTGGGTTTTTTTGTGCCTCGACACCGGCCCGGGCCGCGCACATGATCCGTGGTCACCGAGGAGCAACCATGAACGACACCGTGCCCAGCCCGTTCCCCGACACCTTCCTGTGGGGCGGTGCGACGGCCGCCAACCAGCTCGAGGGCGCCTACGACCAGGACGGCAAGGGCCTGTCCATCCAGGACATCCTTCCCCAGGGCATCGTCGGCCCGGTCGCGGACGGGCCCACCCCGGACAACCTCAAGCTGGAGGGCATCGACTTCTACCACCGCTACGCGCAGGACATCGCGCTGTTCGCGGAGATGGGCTTCAAGGTCTTCCGCTTCTCCATCGCGTGGAGCCGGATCTTCCCGCGCGGCGACGAGGAGGCCCCGAACGAGGCGGGCCTGGCGTTCTACGACCGGGTGCTCGACGAGCTCGAGAAGCACGGGATCGAGCCACTGGTGACGATCTCGCACTACGAGACCCCCCTGCACCTGGCGCAGACCTACGACGGGTGGCGCAGCCGCGAGCTCATCGGGTTCTACGAGCGCTACGTGCGTGCGCTGTTCGCCCGCTACGGCACGCGCGTGCGGTACTGGCTGACCTTCAACGAGATCAACTCCACGCTGCACTTCCCCTTGATGGGCGCCGGCGTGCTCACCCCGAAGGAGCAGGTCTCCAAGGGCGAGCGCTACCAGGCCGCCCACTACGAGCTCGTGGCCAGCGCATCGGCGACGAGGATCGCGCACGAGATGATGCCGGACGCCAAGGTCGGCTGCATGGTCATCGCCGCCCCGTTCTACCCGTTGACGCCTGCCCCCGCCGACGTGTGGGCAGCGAAGCAGACCGAGCGTGACACCTACTTCTTCGGCGACATCCACGTCCGCGGCGAGTACCCGGGCTACGCGCTCCGGTACCTGCGCGAGCAGGGCATCGAGCTCGACATCACCGACGCGGACCGCGAGATCCTGACGAACACGGTCGACTTCGTCTCCTTCTCGTACTACATGAGCTTCTGCGAGACGGCCGACCCGGAGCAGAAGGCGGGCCAGGGCAACCTCCTGGGCGGGGTGCCGAACCCGCACCTGGCCTCGAGCGAGTGGGGCTGGCAGATCGACCCGGTGGGTCTGCGCATCATCGCCAACGACTTCTGGGACCGCTGGCAGAAGCCGCTGTTCGTCGTGGAGAACGGCCTGGGCGCCAAGGACCAGCTGGTCGAGGTCGACGGCGTCAAGACCGTCGTCGACGACTACCGGATCGCCTACATGAACGACCACCTCGTCCAGCTGGGCGAGGCGATCGCCGACGGCGTCGAGGTCCTCGGCTACACCATGTGGGGCCCGATCGACCTGGTCTCGGCCTCGACGGCTCAGCTGTCCAAGCGCTACGGCTTCATCTACGTCGACCGCAACGACGACGGCTCGGGCACGCTCGAGCGGTACAGGAAGAAGTCCTTCGCCTGGTACGCCGAGGTCATCCGCACCCACGGCGCCAGCCTGCGCCCGGCGCGGTAGCCGACCGGAGCCCAGCCGGTCACCCGTCGGCCGGGCTCCTGCTCCGCGCCGCGTCGAGGGCCGCGGTGCGGAGCAGGACACGTCGTCGGCCCACGTCCGGACCCGATGAGTCCCCTGCGCTCACACGTCAGCTCGGACGCACCAGGCCGAGGCCTCGAGCGCGAACGGCGCCGGCGGGAGGAGCTCCGCGCACCGCGACCTCAGTGCTCGTCGGTGGTCCTCCGGGAGCCCGGCGACGTAGACCCCCGGCGGGCCGACGCCCAGGGTGAAGGGACTCCACCACTCATCGAAGGTCGCGAACGGCACCGTGATCGAGAGCCACGACGCGTCGACCACCCCGAGACCCGCCGCGCGGAAGACGTCGACCAGGAGCGCGTCCTCCACACCCGCATACCCGACCTCGGGCCCGGCGGACGGGTCGACGTCGGCGACGGCACGGTAGAACGCGGTCAGCGGTCCGCCGCGGTCGCTCGCGTGGTCCCACACGTTGGCCGCGACCACCCCGCCGGGCCGGGTCACCCGACGCATCTCGGCGACACCCTCGGCGGGGTCGGACAGGAAGTGCACCACGAGCTGGGCCATGGTCACGTCGACCGAACCGTCTGCCAGTGGCAGCTGCTCGGCGACCCCGACGCGCGCGTCGACACCCGGGAGGCGCGCACGGACCGCCTCGACGAAGTGCGACGACGGGTCGATCGCGATGACGCACCTCACGCCGAGCCGGGCGACGAGCTCGGCGGTCAGCGGACCGGGCCCGCAACCGACGTCGAGCGCCACCTGGCCCGACCGGACCCCGGCCAGGTCCGCGAATCCCGCGGCCAGGTGCTCGGAGAACCGGCCCATGAACCGCCCGTACGCCGCGGCCGCGACGTCGAAGCTCATGGAGCACGGTAGTCCGCGTCCGGCGAACCGGCGCGAGGAAGATTCACCCGTCGCGCCTCGGCCTGCTGGCTGCCACCCGGCGGGGTGCGGCGCTACGGTCGTCGAAGGTTGAGCCGGGCGGGATCGGAGCGGGGGTCGCCATGGACGCTCGTGACCAGGCCTGGCGGACCCACGGGCTCGGCGCCCGCGCCGCGGACTGGCTCGATGCCACGCCGGACCTGTTCGTCTGCCTGGATGCCGACCTGCTCCTGCTGTACGCGAACCGGGCGTTCGAGACGACCACCGGACTGTCGTTCCCAGCCAGCACCGGCCGACCGCTGGTCGATCTGCGGCCCTTCGGCGAGGCGACCGATGGTGCGCTGCTGCTGATCGCCGCGGCGCGCGACGGCCGGGACGCGACCGAGGCGGAGCTCACCTGGCGGCCGCGTGGTGAGGCGTCCGCAGAGCTGCGCCACCAGCTGCAGGCGAGGGTGGAGCGCGCGGCGGACGGCACCGTGGCCCGGTACCTGCTCACCGCGCGCGACGTGACGCGGTTCCGAGAGACCGAGCAGTTCCTGCGGGACAGCCAGGCCGAGTTCCGCACGCTCGCGGACAACTCCCCCGACAACATCATCCGCTACGGGCTGGACGGGCGTGCCACGTACTGCAACCAGGAGATCGCGCAGCGGGTGAACACGACGGCCGGTCGCGTCGTCGGCAAGCTCCCCCTGGAGTCGGCGCCGCCCGGGATCACGGGTGTGGAGGAGTACGAGCGCGCTGTGTTCGAGGCGCTGCGCAGCGGGGCGCCCGGACGCGTGGACCTCACGGTGATCCAGCCGGACGGGGGCGTTGCCACCCACAGCGTCCTCATCCGGGGCGAGCGGGCTGCCGACGGCCGGATCACCGGGGCACTGGCCATCGGGCGCGACGTCAGCGACCTCGTCCAGGCACGCCAGGCGGCGGCCGAGCGGGAGCGCGAGTTCCGCAGCCTCGCCGAGAACGCAGGCGACCGGATCGTCCGGTGGGACACGAGCGCCCGCTTCGTGTACGCCAACCCACGCATGCTCGACGTGCTCGGCCTGCCCGCAGAGCAGGTCTCCGGGCGGACGACGACGGAGGTCGGCGCGGGTCGGTTCGGGTTGGTGGCGGCCGCCGTCGATCGCGTCATCGCCGGCGGACCCGCGGAGCTGGTCGAGCAGCGGTTCGTCGATCGTCACGACTCGCTCGAGCACATCCATCAGGTGCTGTGCGTCGCGGAGCACGACGCCCGGGGCGACCTGGTCAGCGTGCTGGGTGTGGGCAGGGACATCACCGAGGCCGTCCGGCAGCGGGAGGAGCTGGAGCGGATCGCGCACACCGACCTCCTGACGGGTCTGCCCAACAGCCAGGCGCTCTTCGACCGGGCGCCGGCGATGATCGAGGCGGCGCGCCGCTGGGGACGGCGGGTCGGTGTCCTCCTGCTCGACCTCGACGGCTTCAAGGCGGTCAACGACACCGTGGGGCACGCCGGTGGCGACCAGGTCCTGCGCGCCGTCGCCGAGCGGGTGCGCGCGCACATGCGCTCCTACGACCTGTTCGTCCGCCTGGGGGGCGACGAGTTCGTCATCGTCGTCGGTGACATCGACGCCTCCGAGCACCTGGCAGCCGTCGCCGAGAAGGTGCTGCGCACCCTGAACGAGCTTCCCGGTCTGCCCCTCGGCCGGGGCACCCGCGTCGGTGCCAGCATCGGCGTGGCGGTCTACCCCGAGGACGGCGCCACCATCGAGACGCTGGTGGCGCACGCCGACGTGGCGATGTACCAGGCCAAGCACGCGGGGCGCGGCCGGGTCGAGTACTTCCGCGAGGAGCTCGGAGCGGCGCTGCAGCGACGCGCGGCGATCGAGAGAGCCCTGGTGGGGCCGGGCCTGGCCGACCAGCTGGCGCTGCACGTCCAGCCGGTGTTCCGCATCGGCCCCGAGCAGCGGCTCGCCGGCGGCGAGGCGCTGCTGCGCTGGCGCCACCCCGAGCTCGGTGACGTCCTGCCGGACGAGTTCATCCCGGTCGCGGAGGAGACCGGAGCCATCGTGCCGATCGGTCGATGGGTGCTGCGGGAGGCGACGACCGCCGCGGCGCGATGGAACCGCCGACGCCCGCCGGAGAGCGAGCCCCTCGTGGTCGCCGTCAACCTCTCCACCCGGCAGTTCGTGCTGGACGACGTCGCGCTCGCCGTCGACGAGGAGCTGGAGTCCGCCGGCTGCGACCCGCGGTGGCTCGCTCTCGAGATCACCGAGAGCCTGCTCCTGGAGGACAGCAGCAGCGTGCAGGGCACCCTCCGCCACCTCAGGGCGCGCGGGGTCCGGATCGCCATCGACGACTTCGGGACCGGCTACTCCGCGCTGCACTACCTCACGCGGTTCCCCATCGACGTCCTCAAGATCGACCGGCGCTTCGTCCAGGGTGTGGGTGCGGCGCCCGAGCACGACGAGCTCGTCAAGGCTTTGGTGGTCCTGTCCCGCACGCTCGGGCTCACCGTGGTCGCCGAGGGCATCGAGACGAGGGAGCAGCTCGACTTCCTGGTGACCCAGCGGTGCGAGCTCGGGCAGGGCTACCTGCTCGGCAGGCCGGTGCCCGTGAGCCGCTTCGAGGCCGAGCACGATCTCGGGCGGCTCCTGGGTGGACCGAGATGACGTGTTCCCCTCGCGCGCGTCGAGCTCGTGGCTCCGTGCGGCACCACGCCACGGCCCCGGCAAGTCCGTCGACCTCCGGACCGCGAGATCCAGGTGGCGACCCGAGTGAGGCGGCGCGAGCGGCCGCCAGGGCTATGGTCGAAACATGACCCTCACGGACATCGGCCCCAGCCCCCAGTCCTTCGACCTGGAGGCCGCAACCCTCGAGAACACGAGCTACCGCGCCGTCGCCTGGAGCGGCAGGTACCTGCAGGTCACCCTCATGTCGATCCCGGCAGGGGGCGACATCGGGCTGGAGATGCACCCCGACACCGACCAGTTCATCCGCCTCGACGGCGGCCGAGGCCGCGCCCAGATGGGACCGGCCGAGGACGAGCTGACCTTCGACCAGCAGGTCGAGGACGGCTGGTGCGTGCTCGTCCCGGCCGGCAGCTGGCACAACATCACCAACACCGGCTCAGAGCCGATGCAGGTGTACACGGTCTATGCCCCAGCGCACCACCAGCCGGGCAAGGTCCAGGCGACCAGGTCCATCGCCGACGCCGACACCGACGACGAGCCCGCCGCGTGGTCGGTGCAGCCCGCCGGGGCCAGCGACCAGCACGCCTGAAGGGCCCGGCACCGGGTCGTGCCCGGTCGGACCGATCGCGGACCCGCACGGAACAGGGCTGCGCTACAGGGTCGTGTCCGCACCGCCGTCGGTCTGGCGGCTGGTGGTCCCTCCGTGCCACTCGGGGAGCATCAGTGCCGCATCGTCCTTGAGCGTTCCACCGGTCGCCGCCAGGAAGGCTCGCGAGAGGCTCACCGCGAATCGTCCAAGCCGCCATTACCCAGGCACGCCAGCAGGCCACCGACACGGCGAGCCAGCCAGCGTGGACCAACCCCGACGACCTCATGTTCACAACCGAGTCCGGCAAGCCTCTCGACCCCTCGAACACCCGACGAGCCCTCGCCCGCATCGGGCGCAAGATCGGGCTGCCGGGCCTGCACCCGCACGCGCTGCGCCACGCCACCGCGTCCCTGCTATCGAACGCCGGCGTCCGCCTCGAGGACATCGCCGACACCCTCGGCCACAAGTCGATCACCGTCACAGCCGGCGTCTACCGCCACAACATCAGCCCGACCAGGACGGGGCACCTCACGCTCGAGATCTGACAGGGAGGCCCCCTCTTCGCGGACCGCGACCCGTCGGGTCGTCTTCGGAGTGCCCAGTCCTGGTCGTGAGTCCGATCCGACGCGCAATCGCCTCGGCACCGTCAATGCTTGCCGCGGCGGAGACCGCCGCCGGCAGCGGCGCAGGCGCGTGCATTGCTGCCCGACCGCGGTGATCACGTCGCCCTCCTCCAGCACTACATCTGGGGGCGCCAGGTTCGCGACCTTGCAATCCACGTCGCGTCGGGCGCCTGCACAAGGATGCCGTCGGCAAACGCTGCGACCGCCGAGACGACTTCGGCAAAGCCGACCGGCAGATCCTCGCTCTGGCGTCCGAGGCTCCGCCGGTAGGCGGCCCAGGAGCCGGCGCGCGAGGTGGCCAGCGCACCGACCGAGGCGCTCAGGGGTGCGAGGGCGACCTCACGATGGGCTGCGGTGGCATCGATCGCCTGCCGGACGGCGGCCCGGTCGAGGTCGTGGGCTCCGGTGATCGAGTAGATGTCGGCGTAGTCGCGCACCCGGGTGTTGGCCGCGCCGAGTTCGAGGGCCGTGACGATCTTCTCGGCCAGCACCGTCTCGATCGGGTACCCGAGCACGGCTACGGGCGCCATGCTCGGGCGAAGGGCGGGTAGCAGGATCGTGCGCGGTGGCGGGGTCACCGGGTCGCCGAAGCTCACGTCGAGCCGCAGCGTGATGCTCGCTGTGGCGATCCGCGCCTCCATGGACACCCGCACGCCTGCATACAGCGACTCCTCGCGGATCGCCTGAGCCTTGACCGTGCCGGTTAGGAACACCACGCCGTCATCGCCGGGAAGCGCGGCGATCTCGGCGACACGTGCCGCCACCGCGTCCAGGTCGTTGGACAGGTTCCGAGCCAGGGTGTCGGCGTCAACGGTCGGGCGACGCTGGCCGAAGGCCGCGAGCAGCATCCCGCCCTTGAGCACGAAGTCCTCGGCGTAGGCGGACTCCGCCAGTCGCGCGAGCCACCGCTCGACGACGTACAGCGTCAACAGCTCCTGGGTACCGCGGCCCTCGCGACGCGCCCGGTTCTGCAGATCCAGGTAGGCGCGCCCGGCACCATCACCCCGCGTGGGTCGGCTCACGACGCGCTCGCCACATCCAGGGCTCGGGCCACCGGCCCCGCAGCGTCCAACCGCTCTGCGTACTCCAGCAGCCGGCCCGGGCGCGCCCCACGCAGCCGCAGGTAGCGGTGCAGCGCGCCGAAGGCGACCGGCTCCCCCAGTCGGTGGCGCAGGCGAATCAGGTCGACCACCGTGCGCGCTGGGTCATAGATCCGCACCTGCTCACCGGGTGCGGCATCGACATGCGACAGGCCCAGCTCGAACGTGTGCTCCTCGAAGCGGAACACCGACGTCGGCGGGTAGGTGATCTTCGGCGGATGCGCACGCGCCACAACGGCGATCTGCACCGCCACCGGGAGTTCATCGGTCAACCCATGGACCGCGGCCGCAGAGATGCAGCACACGATCGCCCGCGGCGCCCGGTAGGCGACGGCCAGCAGGTCCGGCCACGACACGGCAGCAGCGTCGGCCCGACGGAACACCCCGCGCGACAGCTCGATCACGGTCCCGCTGTCCCGCCAGGCATACAGGTCACGCGGATGCACCCCATACGAGCGCGCCGTGCCCGTCGTGAAGGTGTCGGGCAACGTGAGCAAGGACGACGACATGGATACAATCCTTACAGACGCAATTCACTAGTGCAAGGAATCTATCCTGCCGCCCGCGCCGTCGGCGGGTCTGCGCCGGGGGCGTTGCCTGGACCCTCTCGCTGTGTCGCGGGCCGAGTGGGCAGCAGTGCCCGGTGGTGATCGTGCAACGATGCCGTGATGGCAGGGGTGGGGTCCGACGATGTCCAGCAGCTGCGGCGGGAGCTGGACGCGCTGCGGGCTGAGAACGCGCGACTGGCGCGTCTGCTCGATCTGCGGGGCGAGGTCACTCCCCCACCCGAGCAGCCCGCTGCCCCGTTGACGCGGCCGGGACCGGTCACCCTTGGGTCGTCTCCGGCGGACAAGCTCGCGCTGTACCGGACCTTCTTCCGCGCGCGAGGCGACGTCTACGCGCTGCGATGGGAGAACCAGCGCGCTGGAACCGCAGGCTGGATGCCCGCCGTCGCGGGTGGCTGGCGCAAGGGTATGGACCGCTCCTTGGTCACCCACCTTCCCCTGACCGACGAGGTCATCGCCGCCCACCTGGTCGGCGATGTCTTCATCGGTCTGTACCCGCTCCTGGCGGACAGCACCTGCTCGTTCCTGGCCGCGGACTTCGACGGCTCCGGAGCCATGCTCGACGCCCTCGCGTACGTCAAGGCGGCCCGGGCGGCCGGGGTCCCGGCCGCCCTCGAGATCTCCCAGTCCGGCCGTGGCGCCCACACCTGGGTGTTCTTCACCGAGCCGATCCCCGCCGCCATCGCCAGGGCGCTGGGCACCGCGATCCTGCGCGAGGCGATCGCGTTGCGTGGGGAGATGGACCTTCGGTCCTACGACCGGCTCTTCCCGAGCCAAGACGTCCTGCCAGACGGCGGCTTGGGCAACCTGATCGCCGCGCCGCTGCAGGGGCGACGTCGCAAGGACGGGCTGTCCCTCTTCCTCGACCTGGCGACCCTCGAACCGTGGGACGACCAGTGGGCGTTCCTCTCCACCCAGGACAGGCTCAGCCCCAGCGAGGCCCGTCGCGTCGCGCGCACTGCCCGAAAGGTCCTCGTGGGTAGCGAGGTCACCACCGTTGAGCGACCACGGGCGACCAAGGTGAGACCACAGCTGCCGCCCGTCGTTCACGCGAGCCTGGGGGCGGGCTTCGTCCTTCGGGCAGCCGAGCTGACCCCGGCGACCCTTGCCGCGTTCAAGCACGCGGCCTCCATGGCCAATCCGAAGTTCCACGAGCTGCAGCGACTGCGCAGGTCCACCTGGGACACACCCCGATTCGTCCGGGGCTACGACATCACGCTCGACGGCGACCTGGTCCTTCCCCGCGGACTACGCCACCTTGTGGCCGACATCGTGGCCGGCGCAGGGACACGACTCGAGGTCTCCGACGCACGCGACTTCGGCCACGAGATCGATGTCACCTTCCGGGCCGAGCTCCGTGAGCGTCAGTCACGAGCCGTCAACACCATGCTCGCCCACGACGACGGGATCCTCGTCGCCCCGCCCGGGGCTGGAAAGACCGTGATGGCCTGCTCGATCATCGCCGAACGAGCGGTCTCGACACTGGTGCTGGTGGACCGCAAGGCCCTGGCAGAGCAGTGGCGCACCCGGATCACCGAGCTGCTCGGCACCAAGCCCGGCCAGGTCGGCGGCGGTCGCACCAAGCTCACCGGCGAGGTGGACATCGCGATGCTCCCGACCCTAGCCCGACGCGAGGACATCGAGGCCCTGACCACCGGCTACGGCCAGGTGATCGTCGACGAGTGCCACCACCTCGCGGCCGGCGCCTACGACCACAGCGTCAAACGGATCCGCGCCCAGCTGTGGCTCGGCCTGACCGCGACACCCCGACGACGCGACGGCCTGGACGACCTGGTCCGCTGGCAGCTCGGCCCGATCCGCCACACGCTCACCGAGACAGACACCGGCACCCTGGAGGACGTCGCCGCCGACCTCTCGGGCCCGGGGCGCGAGCTCCACCTGCACCAGACCTCGTTCCGCTACGACGGGACGGCCGACCCCAACGCACCCGGCGGCATGGCCGAGATCTACCGGACGATGATCGAAGACGAACCGCGCAACCACACCATCATCGAAGACGTGCGCGAGGCACTGGGCCGCCGACGCAACTGCCTGGTCCTGACCCGGCGCACCGCCCACCTGGAGAACCTCGTCGCCACCCTCGCTGCCCACGGCCATCAGGCCATCGTGCTTCGCGGAGGCATCTCCGCCGCGGAGCGCCGAGCCGCCATGGCCCAGCTCGCGACGACGGAGGCAGGGGCCGGGGTGCTGGTGATCGGCACCGTGCCGTACATCGGGGAGGGCTTCGATGCACCCGCACTGGACACCCTGTTCCTCGCCTCGCCGATCGCGTTCGACGGGCTCCTCGTCCAGTGCGCGGGGCGCGTGCTCCGCACCTTCCCCGGCAAGGACATCGCCGAGGTCCACGACTACCACGACCCGGCCACGCCAGCACTGGCCGCATCGCTCCAGCGACGCATGCCCGGCTATCGCGCACTCGGATTCACTCAACGCTAGCCACGACGATCCACACGCAGCGGGTGATCGACCCCTTGACGCGTCCAAGGGAGCACGAGCCCCTCCTCCCCCAGCGCCGTCGCGGCCCTACGCAGGGCCTCGCGCCGGTGCCAGCCGTCAGCGTCCGCCAGGGTCCGCGCGACTCAGGGTCCAGGAGTTAGGGTCCAGGAGTTAGGGTCCAGCAAGATCACCCAGAGAGGTCAGGGCCCTGCCGACGATGATCGACAAGGCCCTGACCTGCAGTGATACACGTCGGGATGACAGGATTTGAACCTGCGACCCCTTGACCCCCAGTCAAGTGCGCTACCAAGCTGCGCCACATCCCGTGCCGGCTCAACGAGCCTCGGACACTTTACCGCACGCCCCCGGTCCCCTCCGCACACCGTCCGCCGACTGTGCGGGGCGCCCACGTCAGACCACTGCCGAGCTCGACTCCCCCGCCCTGGCCTCGCCGCGCACGCGCCGCGCCCGGGCCTGCGCCTGGTGGATCTGGTCCAGCTCCGCCGTGACGAGCCCGAGCACGGCGAGATCGAGCAGCAACCCGAAAACGGCCGACCACTCGTCGAGCCGGAAGACGAAGACCTGCGTGACGAGCAGGCTGATGACGACGGCGCGCCGGAACAGCAGGTAGCCGCGCAGACGGTCCGCGCGGACGACGACGAGCCCGGCGACGGCCGTGCCCGTCGAGGCGAGCGCACCCGAGAGCAACCCGGCCACCACCCACCACGCCGCGTCGGTCCCGGCGATCCACGCGCCCAGCCCGCGCACCACCCCGCCCAGCGTGATGAGCACGAGCACCGCGACCGTGGCCAGCGGGACCCAGCGCGCCGTGACGATCCGCGCCGTGGCGCGCACCACCGCCGCGCTGACGATGTCGATGATGTTGGGCACCTCGGCCGCGTCGTCGTCGACCGCCCGCAGCACGGCGCCGACCTCGGCCGCGCCGCGCACGTCCCCCGCGGCGGCGAGCAGCTCCTGCGCCTGGGCCCGCGCGCGCGGCGTGAACCCGCCGGCCAACCCCGCGACCGCCTGGTCCGCCGCGCCGGCGAGGTACTCCACGGGGTGGTGCGGCCGGCGGCCGTGCAGTGCCTCGGCGAGCAGGAGGAGCACCACGACGACGAGGTAGACGAGGAATGCCGTCGGTTCGTAGAAGTAGTCGTTGTCCGCCGTGACGAACTTGCCGATCTCGTCGATGAAGAGGCCGAAGCCGACCCCGCCGACGACGGCGCCGAGCGGCCGGGCCACGGGCCCGGCGAAGGACAGCAGCACCACGAGCGACAGCGCCATGAGCAGGCCGCCCCACAGCACGTGCGCGACGTGCAGCGCACCGCCGCCGAGCTGCGGGAAGCCGGTTGCGGCGAGGAGGCCACGGGTGAGGATGACCGTCGTCATCGTCGCGACGAGGAACCCCGCCAGGTGCGAGGACGCCGCGGGGTCGCGCGGCAGCCCCCACCGCAGCAGGGGGCTACGCGCCGGCGCCGTGCCCGTGCTCACCGCCGACGCTTCTCCCGCACCCGCACCGAGATCGAGATCGGGGAGCCGTCGAAGCCGAAGGTCTCGCGCAGGCGACGCTCGATGTAGCGGCGGTAGCCGGCCTCGAGGAACCCGGTGGCGAAGATGACGAACCGCGGCGGGCGCGTGTCCGCCTGCGTCGCGAAGAGGATGCGCGGCTGCTTGCCACCGCGCAACGGGTGCGGGTGGGCCGCGACCAGCTCGCCGAGGAAGGCGTTGAGCCGGCCGGTGGGGATCCGCATGTCCCACGACGCGAGGGACTTCTCGATCGCCGGGACCAGCTTGTCCCGGTGCCAGCCGGTCTTGGCGGAGATGTTGACCCGCGGCGCCCACTGGACCTGGACCAGGTCCTGCTCGATCTCGCGCTCGAGGTACGGGCGGCGGTCCTCGTCCATGAGGTCCCACTTGTTGTACGCGATGACGAGCGCCCGCCCGGCCTCGACCACCTGGGAGATGACGCGCGTGTCCTGCTCCGTCATCGGCACGCTCGCGTCGACGAGGACCACGGCGACCTCGGCCTTCTCGATCGCGGCCTGCGTGCGCAGCGATGCGTAGAAGTCCGCACCGGTGGTCTGGTGCACACGGCGGCGGATGCCGGCGGTGTCGACGAACCAGTACGGCTTGCCGCCCAGCTCGACGAGCTCGTCGACCGGGTCGCGCGTGGTACCGGCGACGGAGTCGACCACGACGCGCTCGGTGCCGAGCACCACGTTGAGCAGGCTCGACTTGCCGACGTTGGGCCGGCCGACGAGCGCGACCCGCCGGGGCCCGGCCTCGCGCAGCGCGCCGCCCTGGGCGGAGACCGCCGGCAGCTCGGCGGTCATGGCGTCCAGCAGGTCGCCGATCCCGCGTCCGTGCAGCGCGGACACCGGGTGCGGCTGGCCGAGGCCGAGGCTCCACAGGTCGGCGGCATCCGACTCGGCGCGCGGGCCGTCGACCTTGTTGGCCGCCAGCACCACGGGCTTGCCGGACTTGCGGAGCAGCTTGACGACGGCCTCGTCGGTGGACGTGGGACCCACGGTCGCGTCGACCACGAACATCACGACGTCGGCGAGCTCGATGGCGATCTCGGCCTGCTCGGCGACGCGCGCGTGGATCCCTGCCACGTCGACCTCCCAGCCGCCGGTGTCGACGAGCGTGAAGGAGCGGCCGGCCCACTCGGCCGGGTAGGAGACCCGGTCCCTCGTGACGCCGGGCTTGTCCTCGACGACTGCCTCGCGGCGGCCGAGGACACGGTTGACCAGGGTCGACTTGCCGACGTTGGGGCGCCCGACGACGGCGAGCACCGGCAGGGGCCCGCGAGGGGCCGACTCGGCACCCTCGGGCAGCTCCCCGTCCAGCAGCTCGAGGTCGCCCTCCTCGAGCTCGTACTCCTCCAGCCCTGCCCTCAGGGCCTGCTCACGGGCGAGGTCGTCGTCGATCGGTGCGTCGGTCATGGGGTCCATCCTCCCCTGCCGGACGCCTCAGCGACGAACCGGCCCCGGCAGGGCGGTCCCGTGCCGCTCCGCCGCGCCCGCGACGTGGTCCGCCAGCGCCGTCCGCAGCACGTCCGCGGCATGCTCCACGGCGGCCTTGCCGCTCAGCCCGCCGCGCTCGACGACCACGGGATCGCCGAACTCCACCACGAGCCGACGGCGCGGCCCCGGCACGTGACGCACCGACTCCCCCGTCCGCCGGGTGCCGAGCACCGCGACGGGCACCACGGGCGCGCCGGAGGTCACGGCGAGCCACGCGACACCGCCACGGGCGTCGGACACGTCGCCCCGGCCGCGGTTGCCCTCGGGGAAGATGCCGACGGCGCCGCCGCGGCGCAGCACACCGAGCGCCGCCGCGAGGGCCGACCGCCCGCCCGCGCGGTCGACCGGGATCTGGCCGGCGGCGCGCAGCACCACGCCCGTCCAGCCGTCGAACATCTCCTGCTTGACCAGCAGGTGCGTCCCGCGCGGCGCCGCGCCGTGCACCAGGGGCCCGTCGACGACGCCGAGATGGTTGGCGGCCAGGATGACCGGACCCGTGCGCGGCACGCGGTCCGCCCCGACGATCTCGGTGTCCCACACCACCCGCGCGAGGAACCGGCCCACCCAGCGCGACCAGCGCGGGCCGGCGGGGCCGGGGCCCGCGGGCCCGCTCCGCGCCGGACCGCTCCGGGGCGCACGCCTCACGGCTGCTGCCCGGTCTCCCGCCGCACGACGGCGAGCACGGCCTCGACGGTCTGCTCGAGGTCCAGGTCGGACGAGTCCACCGTGACGACGCCGTCCGCGGCGGTCCGGAACTCGACCACCGTCGAGTCCTGGGCATCGCGGCGGACCACCTGGTCGCGCGTGGCCGCGACGGCGGCGGCATCGGCGGTGCCGTGCAGCTCGCGTGCGCGGCGGGCGAGGCGAGCCTCCTCCGACGCGGTGAGCAGCACGCGGACGTCGGCGTCGGGCGCGATGACGGTCGTGATGTCACGGCCCTCGACCACCACGCCCCGGCCCTCGCTGAAGCCGCCAGGCCCGCGCTCGACCTCGACGACCGCGCGCTGCCGGGCCCCGAGGTCGGCACGCACGTCGAGGTTGGTCGCGACGTGGGAGACCACCGCGGAGATCCCCCCAGCCCGGATCGCCCTGCCGACATCCCTGCCGTGCACCGCGAACGACGGCGCGCGCGGGTTGAGGTCCAGCTCGAGGACCATCGCGTGCACGGTGGCGCTCACCGCGGCGCCGTCGGTCAGGTCGACACCCTGATCGAGGCACCACCAGGTCGCCGCCCGGTACATCGCTCCGGTGTCGAGGTAGGCCAGGCCGAGGCGGGCCGCGACCTGGCGGCACACGCTGGACTTGCCGGAGCCGGAGGGGCCGTCGACCGCGACCACCAGCGGCCCGCGCTGCGCGCTCATCCCGCCACCCGCCAGCCCCGGGCGGTGAGCTCGTGCTCCAGGCGCCCGCCGAGCCCGCGGAGCACGGACAGGGCGGCGAGACCGACGGCCTGGGCGGGTGCGTGCTCGATGGCCAGCTCCTCGAGGTTGATGCCTGCGGTGCCCATGTCACCGAGCAGCCGGGCGAGCTCGCCGGGCTGGTCGGGCACCAGGACGGTGACGACGTCGTAGGCGCGGCGGGCGCCGCCGTGCTTGCCGGGGATCCGCGCGACCCCCGCGTTCCCGGCGGCGATCGCGCCGGCGATCGCGCCCAGCGCGCCCCCGGCGACCTGCTCGGCGTGCGCGGCCTCGTCCGCCTGCTCGAGCGCCGCCACGATCGTGTCGAGGTCGTCGCGCAGCGCACGGAGCACGGGGCCGACGGCGCCGGCGTTCGCCGCGAGGATCGAGGTCCACAGCGCGGGGTCGCTCGCCGCGATACGCGTGACGTCGCGCAGCCCCTGGCCGGCCAGGTCGAGCGCGGCAGGGTCGGCCGAGCGGAGCCGGGCAGCGACGAGCGACGCGGCGATCTGCGGCACGTGCGAGACGAGCGCGACGGCGTCGTCGTGCACGCGCGCGTCGAGCAGCACCGGCGTGGCCCCGACGTCCGTCGCGAGCGTGCGCACGGTCAGGACGGCCTCGGGGGTGCTCTCGCGGTTGCCCGCGACCACCCACGGCCGGCCGACGAAGAGGTCGGGCCGGGCCGCCGTCGGGCCCGAGCGCTCCGAGCCCGCCATGGGGTGCGAGCCGACGTACCGGCGCAGGTCTCCGCCACCGGCACGCACCGCGTCGAGCACGGCGGACTTGACGCTCGCGACGTCGGTCACGACGGCGTGCGGGTTCGCCGCGAGCTCCGCCAGCACGACGTCGGCCGTGACGTCGGGCGGAGCGGCGACGACGACGAGCAGCGGCTCGCCATCGTCCGGCGCGGGCAACCGTCCCGCGCCGACGTCGCGGGCCAGCAGCACGGTGGTCCGCGACGGGTCGGCAAGGACCACATCGACGCCGCCGGCACGCAACGCCATGCCCACGCTCGCGCCGAGCAGCCCGGTGCCGACCACCCGGACCGGCCCGCGCGTGGCCGCGGGGTGACCCACCGCCCCGGGCAGCGCTGACCGAGCGGCCGCCGCGTTCACTGCGCCAGGTCCCGGCGCAGCACCGTCGCGCCGTGCAGGTACACGTGGCGCACCTCGGCACGGGGCACGTCCATCTCCGCGTGCGCCATGAGGCGCACCACGCGGGGCAGGGCGGTGGGGACGTCGATCTCGACCGAGCACATCAACGGCACGTCACCCATGCCCATCTCGCGCGCCGCCGCGGCCGGGAAGTCGCTGCGCAGGTCCGGGGTGCACGTGAAGAGGATCGAGATGAGCGCGTCCGTGCTCAGCGCGTTGGCCTCGAGGACGGTCCGGACCAGCTCGGCCGTGCGCTCGAAGAGGTGCTCGCGATCATCGGAGTCGAGCTGGGTCGCCCCCCGGATCGCGCGCACGCTCACAGATCCACCGCCGCCATGAGCGAGCCCAGCTCGGTGCGACCCAGCACGCGGGTGCGGCCCGGCCGCAGGTCGCCGAGGCGCACGGGGCCGATCTGGGTGCGGACCAGCCGGGTCACCGGGTGGCCCATCTGGTCGAACATGCGGCGCACCACGCGGTTGCGCCCCTCGTGCAGCACCACCTCGACCATGCTCGCGCCGCCCGAGGCATCGATGAGGGTGTACTCGTCCACCTTGACCGGGCCGTCGTCGAGCTCGATCCCGTTGCGCAGCGCCACCCCGACGGCGGGCTTGACGCGACCCTCGAGTGTGGCGAGGTACCGCTTGGGCACCCCGTGCGACGGGTGGGACAGGCGGTTGGCCAGCTCGCCGTCGTTGGTGAGCAGCAGCAGGCCCTCGGTCTCGGCATCGAGGCGCCCGACGTGGAACAGCCGCTCGGTCCGGTCCGTGACGAACTGGTCGAGGCACGGCCGGCCGTTGGGGTCGTGCAGCGTCGAGACCACGCCCAACGGCTTGTTGAGGGCGAGGGTGACCATCGAGGTGTCGAGCTGGACGCGCAGGTCGTCGACGTGCAGCACGGCCGTGCCCGGGTCCACGCGCACGCCGAGTTCCCGGACGACGATCCCGTCGACCTTGACGCGGCCGGAGGTGATGATCTGCTCGCACGCGCGCCGCGAGCCCAGGCCGGCGCTCGCCAGCACCTTCTGCAGGCGCACGCCGTCCGGGTCGTGCACGTCGCGCTGGGTCGTTCGGTTCATGAGGAGTTCCCGTCCACGAGGTCGAGCGAGGCGATGTCAGGCAGGTGCGGGGCCAGCGGGGGCAGCTCGTCGAGGCTGCCCATCCCCATCCGCTCGAGGAAGTACGACGTCGTGCCGAAGAGCACCGCGCCGCTGGGTTCCGTGCCCAGCTCGGCGACGAGCCCGCGTGCCGCGAGGGTGCGCACCACGGAGTCGACGTTCACGCCGCGCACGGCCGAGACCTGCCCGCGCGTGACCGGCTGACGATAGGCGATGACGGCCAGCGTCTCCAGCGCGGCCTGCGTCAGACGCGCGCTCTGCCCGTCCAGGACGAAGCGTCCGACGACGTCCGCGTGCGCCGGCGCGGAGTAGAAGCGCCAGCCCCCGGCGACCTGGCGCAGCGCGAAGCCGCGCGGTCGCGGGCCGGCGGCGTACTCGGCGGCGAGCTCGGTGAGCAGTGCCTCCACCTGGCCGGTGGGAAGGCCGAGGACGGTGGCGAGCTGGACCGCTGCCACCGGCTCGTCCGCCACCATGAGGACGGCCTCCAGCGCCGCGGCGGCGCCCCCGGGCAGGTCGGCGACGTCGAAGGCGAGCTCGTCGACGGCGATCGGCGGCTCGCCGCCGGGTGACGTGACCGCGGGCGGCGCGTCGTCGGGCGACCCGGTCGTCGTCGCCGTGACGTCCGGCCGCGGGTCCGTCGGCTGCTCGCTCATGCGGGTCCTCCCTGGCCGTAGTCGTCCGTCACGTCGATGTCGCCATCGTGCCCGCCGGTCCAGCGCACCGTGAGCTCGCCGAGCGGGCCGGCCTGGTCGAAGGCCACCACGGCCTCGCGGAACAGCTCGAGCAGCGCGAGGAAGCGCACCACCACGACGAGCGTGGAGCCGGCGTCGGCCACCAGCGCGCGGAACGACGCGCCCCCGCTGCGGCGCAGCCGGTCGACGAGCACGGCCGCCTGCTCGCGCACGCTCACCACGGGGGCGTAGACGTGCCCGAGGTCGACGTGCGGCGTGGCCCGAGGTGCCAGCGCGCGCGCAGCGAGGAGCGCGAGCTCCGCCGGGCCGATGGCCAGCACGAGCTCCGGCAGCAACGCAGCCAGCTGCGGCTCGAGGGTGACCGACCGCGGCACGCTGCGCGCCTGCTGGCCCAGTCGCTCGGCCAGCCCGGCCGCGACCTCCTTGTACGCCCGGTACTGCAGCAGCCGCGCGAAGAGCAGGTCGCGTGCCTCGAGGGCCTCGAGGTCCTCGGCGTCCTCGACGTCGCCGGACGGCAGCAGCCGGGCGGCCTTGAGGTCGAGCAGCGTCGCCGCCACCACGAGGAACTCGCTGATCCGGCCCAGCTCCCACGGCTCGTCCGCGGACTCCGCGGCCCGCACGGCCGCGATGAACTCGTCGGTCACCTGCGCCAGCGCGACCTCGGTGATGTCGAGCTTGTGCTTGGTGATGAGTCCGAGCAGCAGGTCGAACGGTCCGCTGAAGTTCGTCAGGTGGACCTCGAAGGGGCCAGGACCCGGACGTGCGGGTGCCGGCCCGGCGAGGACGACCTCAGGCGGCATCGCCGCGAGCCACCAGCTCGCGGGCGAGCTGGAGGTAGGCCAGGGCCCCGGGGTGGTTCGGCGCGTAGGTCGTGATCGGCTCCGCCGCGACCGAGGAGTCGGGGAACTTCACGGTGCGGCCGATGACCGTGTGCAGCAGCTGGTCGCCGAACGCCTCGTGGACGCGGGCGATGACCTCGCGCGAGTGCAGGGTGCGCGGGTCGTACATGGTCGCCAGGATGCCGTCGACCTCCAGGCGGGGGTTGAGCCGGTCGCGGACCTTCTCGACCGTCTCGATGAGCAGCGCGACGCCGCGCAGCGCGAAGAACTCGCACTCCAGCGGGATGAGGACGCCGTGCGCAGCCGTCAGGGCGTTGACCGTGAGCAGGCCGAGCGAGGGCTGGCAGTCCACGAGGATGACGTCGTAGAGGTCCTCGGCGGGGCGCAGCACACGCGACAGGATCGACTCGCGGGCCACCTCGCCGACCAGCTGGACCTCGGCGGCGGACAGGTCGATGTTCGCCGGGAGCAGGTCGACGTTCTCGACGCCGGTGGGCCGGATGACGTCGCCGATGACGGCGTTGCGCTCCATGAGGAGGTTGTAGACGGTGCGGTCCAGCTCGTGCGGGCTGAAGCCCAGGCCCACGGACGCGGCGCCCTGCGGGTCGAAGTCGACCACGAGCACCCGCCGGCCGTAGCCGGCCAGCGCCGCCGCCAGGTTGATGGTCGTCGTGGTCTTGCCGACGCCACCCTTCTGGTTGCACAGGGCGATCACCCTGGCGGGGCCGTGGGCCGCGAGCGGCGCCGGGTCGGCGAACTGGGGCAGGGGGCGTCCGGCGGGGTCCGTGGGGGGCGTCGCGGGCACCTTGTCCTGGCTGGTCACGGGCCCGAGGTTACCGCAGCGCGCGCGACGGACGCCCGAGGATCACCGGCGGCGGGCCCGTGCCCGATGGGGACGCGGGCTTCGAGCACATCG